>NZ_VOZT01000023.1:0-50404 GCF_013419625.1 Acinetobacter sp. YH12070
AAGTTTATTTCGCTACGGTTTGGACTATGTTCAAATGGCTATTCTACGTTTGATTGGTTTTGGAAAAAAAGAAGAATTTAAGAAAGTGCTAGCAATTTTAAGAAAGAAAAAGCCTGATAGGACAAGGATCCTATGAAATTTGTCGTGTACAGAGGTTTTTCGGTAAATCCGAGTGCAACATTAGCACCGGTTTTTACAACCTGTGAACAACCCGCGAATAATGTACTTGTTATTGCTACAACTGCCACACCCTGGCATATTTTTTGGACGCTCGACATTTTCCTGTCCTCTATAATTGTGTTTATGTCCATCACGACAAACATATCAGAAGCAAAAAATGAATAAAAGAGTATTTGCTCTAATTTGAACGACACACTGTGCCATGAATCACGCTGAATGCAATTGACTGATTTTTTAGAAAGACTAAATTTTAGGCAAAAAAAAAGTAGCATAGCGACGGTTCGGCACATGCTACTTATTAACTGTGAAAGCGTTTGACTGCTTATTTTTGAGTTAACTGTTCCTTCAGCACTGTTCCTAGTCGTCCTATAACAATTGCTAACACAATCGCTATTACCAGAAACATCCAAGTTGGCATCATCATGATGATTTCCTTTAACGGCTGTTGGTAAGGCTAATATATAGGCAGAGAATCACCGCACAGCTTAAAATTGTCAGACAATTTAAATATTTTGCCAATAAAATCCAATCCTGTCAGACAAGATTATTTTACCTGCAATATAAGATAATGAAATATTTTCATTTTATTGAATTTTAAAAATTAAGGCTGTCTAACAATTAGATCATTTTGGCCAATACTTTGAGTGATTTCCACTGTTTCAATGACAATTGATCGCGCCAAATAATCACTGGTTTTGCACGCGCATGCATAAAATACACCACGATATACATTTGATGATCCAAAATATGGCTAATTTGAACGCGTTGCACTGGACGGTTGAGCCGTTGCAAAGACCAATCAGTTCCATCCAAATAATCTAGACTGGTGACGTGTAAATGCTTACGGAAAAACAGTACATAAACCACTAGTCCAATGAGGAAAAATACCCCCCAAAGCATAGGTGTTAGTAACTGATAAAGCAGCGTCATCAATACCGCAAAAATAAAAAACTGAAACGCATGCGATAAAAAACTGCGTTTCAGTTTGAATTGCCGATTATCCATGAACGTAATGTTTTAATTTTTGAATAAACGTTTTTAATTCAGGACGTGGCGGTTCACTAACTTCCATAAACCAATCCAACAAATCTGGATCTTCTGCAGCAACGAGTTCTGCAAACATGTCTTTTTCAGCTGCATCGGCTTGTAAATAGTAATTTTTGACGTAGGGATCAAAATAAACATCAATCTCTTTTAAACCACGACGTGCGCGGTAGATCACTTTACGCTCTTCTAAGCTGATTTCATCAGTCATTGTCTTCCCCAATCGTTGAACCCGTCTAGTGTAACTCATCCACCCCATTGAAGTGGAGTGTTTTCAAAGATTGACCGAATGCTTCATCGCAATTCTTGCTTTTGAATGTTCTGCACATTGCAGTCACACGCTGCATCTTATAAGTTGAAGACAAAGCCATAAAAATGAATAGGATATTCAAAATGCAATCTGGAGCGATTCGCCCACTCAACAACATGCTGCCACGTCAATTATTTAATGCAGAACATGATGCATTTCGTGAAACAGTACGAAAATTTTATGAAAAAGAAGTCATACCTAATATCGAAAAATACGAAAATCAGCAACACGTTGACCGTGACTTATGGAATAAAGCCGGTGCCATGGGCTTACTTTGCCCGACCATGCCCGAAGCTTACGGTGGCTATGGTGTAGACCGACTCTATAGCATGATTCTGATTGAAGAGCAGGCCTATGCTATGGACTCCTCTACTGGCTTTTCACTGCATTCCGACATTGTGGCCAATTATATTCATAACTTTGGCAATGAAGAACAAAAGCTGCATTGGCTGCCGAAAATGGCATCTGGCGAAACCGTGACTGCCATTGCAATGACCGAACCGGGCACAGGTTCAGACCTACAAGCGGTACGCACAACCGCTACAGAAGATGGCGATGACTATATTATTAATGGGTCAAAAATCTTTATCACCAATGGCTATTTATGTGACATGGCAATTGTGGTCTGCAAGACAGGTAATAGTGAAAAAGGTTCAGCTAATTTATCGCTAATTATCGTCGAGGCAGATCGCGTCGGTTTTAGCAAAGGCAAACCTTTAAATAAAATTGGCATGAAAGGTCAGGATACCTGTGAACTGTTCTTTGACAATGTCCGCGTCCCTAAAAGCAACTTACTTGGCATGCAAGGTATGGGCTTTATGATGCTGATGAAGGAATTGGCTTGGGAACGTATGTTGGTCGCGATTATTTGCCAAGCCGGTGCAGAAGCAGCCTTTGCGCACACTGTTCAATACACCAAAGAGCGTAAGGCATTTGGCAAGACCGTATCTAGTTTCCAAAACACCCGTTTTAAATTGGCAGAGCTACGCACTGAAATCGATTTTTGTCGAACTTATCTAGACCGATGTATGGAGCTGCAACTTGAGGAACAGCTCGGTATTGACGCAGCCGCAGCTGCTAAATACAAAATTTCAGAAATGTTCTCCAAAGTCGTGGATGAATGTCTGCAGTTGCATGGCGGCTATGGCTATATGCTTGAATATCCAATTGCACGGGCTTATATCGACAACCGTGCCAACCGTATCTATGCCGGTACCAATGAAATTATGAAAGAGCTGATTTCCCGCTCTTTATAACAACAAAGCCCATCATCGGATGGGCTTTTATATTCTTTCGATATCAACTTAAATCATTCACAAAATCACAGATGAGTGCAGCGACCAATGCGGGTTGCTCTTTGTGCGGCATGTGATGAAGCCCTTCCAAAATCTCTAGCTCAGCATCACCTTGTATACCCGAAAAAAGTTTCTGAGCTTGTGCTGTCGTCCCGTATTCATCCAGTTCTCCATGGATGATCAAGCTTGGACACTGTACTTTTCCAACATATTGCTCGAGGTTCCATTGACGAAAACTCGGTGAGAGCCAAGTTTCAGTCCAAGCATCCAAAACCCATTGGGCTTTATCCCCATGGTATTTAGCCAAGCGTTCAAGCTGTCCCGGCTGCGCAAAACCTGTTTTGGCTTCACGTATACCCGATAATGTCAGTTCTTCCACTTCATACTGCGCAGCTATGGAGATCAGAGCTCGACATTGTTCAGGGTATGTAGTGGCAATGACGACTGCCATTCCCCCGCCGACACTATGCCCCATAACAATAAACTGTTGAATGGAATAATGTTGAAGAAGCGCCCTAAAGCTCCGCTGTGCTTCGGCATAGACAAAATCAGTACTTAATGGATCAGGGTTCGCTGATGATTTCCCGAAGCCCAACCGATCATAGGCAATCACCGTTCTGCAAGACTCAGCAGCCAATTGCGCAGGAAAATCACGCCACAAATCAACACTGCCTAGTGAATCATGCATCAATATAATCGGAGCCAAAGTTGCATCTTTATCTGTAGTTTCAGGCTGCCAAGCTTTGGTATATAGCTCATAAGCATTTAATTTTATAAATTCTGAATGTTCTTGAATATTCACATTAACCCTGTGTGCTTTTCCTTATTTCAACATGATATATTTTTCAACAAATAAAGCGCATCAAATAAAACCCTAAAGTCACTCATCTAAAGCAAAAAAAAGGAGCATGATGCTCCTTTTTCTATAACTGACTTAAGAAACTAATCTGGGTTTAGCCGCCACTTGATCTGACTTTTTTTCAAATTTCAGCACTCCACCTTCAAATGAAGCATGCTTTAATTCTTTACGATCTGCCAAATAGTTGTTACTGACTTTCCACGGTGCATGTTTACCCTGTTTTGGCATCACATCCGCTGCACGTGCAATATAGCCTGACGTCAAACTTCCCATCACCGTATCTTCTAACAACTCGGTCGCATCACCTTGTGGAATCACTTGGTTATAACCATTTTGATCCATATAGTTAATCAATTTACAGATGTATTCAGAAGCAATATCGACTTTTAAAGTCCATGAAGCATTAATATAGCCAATAATCATCGCCATATTTGGTACATCACTGACCATCACGCCACGGTACAACATATGCTTAGAGGTATTCAGTGGCTGTCCATCGATTGTGGCACTGATCCCGCCTAGAATTTGAATGTTGAGTCCTGTAGCTGAAATCACCACGTCCGCTTCTAAATGTTTACCTGATTTTAATTGAATGCCATTTTCAGTAAAACTTTTAATTTGATCGGTTTCAACAGATGCACGGCCTTCGCGTAAAATTTTAAACAAATCACCATCTGGCACCACACAAAGGCGCTGATCCCAAGGATTGTAATCTGGGGTAAAGTGCTTCATATCCACTTTACCTTTCAACTGCAACTCAATTGATTTTAATAAAAATTTACGGAGTAATTTAGGTTGCTTTTGTGCAACAGCATAAACAGCCCGTTGGACACCGATATTTCGTGCACGGGTAAGTTTATAAGCAACATCTTCAGGTAATACTTTACGCATTTTGTCGTAAATGATGTCAATAGAAGGTACTGAGGCAATATAGGTCGGAGAGCGCTGTAGCATAGTCACATGCCCTGCACCGCCTTTTGCCATTGCTGGCACAAGGGTAATTGCTGTTGCGCCACTACCAATAATCACAACTTTTTTGCCTGCATAATTAAAATTTTCAGGCCAATGTTGTGGATGAATGAAGGTACCTTTAAAGTTTTCCTGCCCTTTAAACTCAGGTTGGAAACCTTGGTCATAATTATAATAACCCGTACAGCCAAAGACGAAATTTGCAACCCAGGTTTGTTGTTTCTTCTTTGCATCTTCAATAACAACAGACCATTTACGAGTTTGTGAATCGTAGTTCGCACTCACAACACGGTGCTGAAAATGAATTTTTTCTTTAATCTTATATTCATCAATCACTTCAGAAAGATAGCCTTTAATCGAAGACCCATCAGCAAGCACACTAGATTTTTTCCACGGCTTAAAATTGAAGCCAAAAGTTGACATATCCGAATCAGAACGAATACCCGGATATTTAAAAAGATCCCATGTACCACCGAAACTTTCACGTCGTTCAATAATTTCAAATGAACGATTTGGACAATTTTTTGAAAGATGAGCAGCCAAACCTACACCAGAGATCCCTGCACCTACAATGAGAATATCAACTTGTTTTTCCATGTTGTTCTTTTAACCTATCTTAGATTTATATTTATTAAATCACATTTTTGACAATGCACAATGTCAAGTTTAAGCAAAAGGCGATTTATTTTTATCTTTTAAGGACAAATTGAATTATTGTCTAACAATATACAGCCAATACAAAACTGCAGGCATTAAAAAAGGTCGGTTAAAAACCGACCTTTTTTAGAACAACGTACGCTGCTCTTCACGAAATTAGTTAACTTCGCGATCTACTAGCTCAACGTAAGCCATCGGTGCAGCATCACCTGCACGGAAGCCCGCTTTAAGAACACGTAGATAACCGCCGTTACGTTCTTTGTAACGAGGGCCAAGAACGGTAAATAATTTACCAACAGTTGCAGCTGAACGAGTACGAGCAAACGCTAAACGACGGTTTGCTACAGAATCGACTTTAGCTAAAGTGATTAAAGGCTCAGCAACACGACGTAATTCTTTTGCTTTAGGAACAGTAGTTTTAATTAACTCGTGTTCGAACAAAGAATTAGCCATGTTTTGGAACATCGCTTTACGATGACTGCTTGTACGGCCTAATTTCACACCACTATTACGATGACGCATGGTGATAGTCCTACTTAATTAACGGCTACGATAAGCAAAGCGATCGTCCATGCGGAGGCTAGCCGGTGGCCAGTTCTCTAAACGCATGCCCAATTGCAAGCCTTTCGATGCCAGAACATCTTTAATCTCAGTCAACGATTTTTTACCTAAGTTAGGAGTTTTAAGCAACTCAACTTCAGTACGTTGAACAAGATCGCCAATGTAGTAAATATTTTCTGCTTTCAAACAGTTAGCAGAACGAACAGTAAGCTCTAGATCATCTACTGGACGAAGCAAAATCGGATCAACTTCTTCACGAGGCTCTTGAGCAACTGGTGCTTGATCTTTCTGAAGATCAACAAAAATTGCAATTTGTTGTTGCAAGATTGTTGCCGCTTTGCGGATTGCTTCTTCAGGATCAACAGTACCGTTGGTTTCAAGATCAATGATCAATTTATCAAGGTCAGTACGTTGTTCTACACGAGCGTTTTCCACTGTGTAAGACACACGTTTGATTGGGCTGTAAGAAGCATCTAATTGTAAACGACCCACTGGGCGAGTTTCGCCTTCAGGGAAGCGTGAATCAGAAGTCTCATAACCACGACCTTGAGAAACTTTCAGGCGCATTTTTAATGAGCCAGAAGCACTTAAAGTACCGATCAAGTGTTCAGGGTTAACCACTTCAACATTGTGTGGTAAACGAAGGTCAGCGGCTGTAACGTCGCCAGGACCTTGTTTTTCCAATGTCAGATAAGCTTCATTTTGATCGAACAGCTTAATAGACAATCCTTTTAGGTTCAGCAAGAGCTCGACGATGTCCTGCTGCAAGCCTTCCAAAGTACTGTACTCGTGCTCGACACCTTCAATCTCTACTTCAACCACGGCTGCGCCAGGTAAAGAAGACAAAAGGATACGACGTAAAGCATTACCAAGAGTATGACCAAAGCCACGCTCTAATGGTTCTAGAATAACTTTTGCCGAGGTCCCGCTTGCCGCTTCGACCTTGATCGCTTGCGGAGTTAGAAACTCATTTGCAGTACGCGTCATTATTGCTACCTCAAGGATTATTTAGAATACAATTCTACAATCAAGCTTTCGTTGATTTCAGCAGGTAAATCAGAACGATCTGGTGCAGCTTTGAACGTACCTTCCAATTTAGAATGATCAATTTCAATCCAAGCTGGAATGCCACGTTGAGTCGCTAACTCAACTGCGTTTTTGATACGCAATTGTTGTTTAGCACCTTCGTGAACTGCAACAACGTCACCAGCTTTAACTTGGATTGACGCGATGTTAACACGACGACCATTTAAAGTGATTGAACGGTGAGATACAAGCTGACGAGCTTCTGCACGTGTAGAACCAAAACCCATGCGATAAACAACGTTATCTAGACGGCTTTCAAGAAGTTTCAACAAGTTTTCACCTGTTGCGCCTTTAACACGAGCAGCTTCTTTGTAGTAGTTACTAAATTGACGCTCTAAAACACCGTACATACGACGTACTTTTTGTTTTTCACGTAATTGTAGTGAGTACTCAGATTGTTTGCCGCCACGAGCGCCACCATGTTGGCCAGGTGCTTTAGCAGCTTTTTTTGTTTTGACGTCAAATGGTTTAACGCCAGATTTTAATTGCAGGTCTGTCCCTTCGCGGCGAGAGAGTTTGCATTTTGGACCAATATAACGAGCCATGAATGTTTCTCCTTACACGCGACGTTTTTTAGGTGGACGGCAACCGTTGTGCGGGATTGGCGTCACATCGGTAATGCTGTTAATTTTATAACCCACTGCACCTAAAGCACGAACCGCAGATTCACGACCTGGACCAGGACCTTTTACAAGGACGTCCAAGTTTTTCAAACCGTAATCTAAAGCAGCTTTACCAGCAACTTCAGCAGCTACCTGAGCAGCAAACGGAGTTGATTTACGTGATCCACGGAAGCCTTGTCCACCAGAGGTAGCCCAAGCCAGTGCATTACCTTGACGATCGGTAATAGTCACAATGGTGTTATTAAAAGAAGCGTGAATGTGTGCAACACCTTCAGAGACGGTACGAGTGACCTTCTTGCGTGTGCGAGTATCTTTAGCCATCTTTTAGCTTCCAGAAATCTTATTTCTTAATAGGTTTGCGCGGACCTTTACGGGTACGTGCGTTAGTTTTGGTGCGTTGACCACGGACAGGCAAGCTGCGACGATGACGAAGACCGCGGTAGCAGCCTAAATCCATTAAACGTTTAATGTTCATGGAAATTTCGCGACGTAAATCACCTTCGGTAGGAACCTTAGTAACTTCTGCACGAATCGCATCAAGCTGAGCGTCATCTAATTCACGAATTTTAGTTGTTGGCGCAATACCAGCAGCAGCTAAGATAGCTTTTGCAGTGTGGCGACCAATACCAAAAATGTACGTTAGAGAGATAACAGCATGCTTGTTATCCGGAATGTTTACACCGGCAATACGAGCCATTCAATTTTCTCCAAAAAGGCAGTTAAGATAATCAACCGCCCGACAAAATCTTTGAGGGGCGGATAATAACCTAATTAGCCTACTGAAATCAACAGGTCTTGATCAGATTAACCTTGACGCTGCTTATGACGAGGTTCTGCGCTGCAAATTACGCGAATAACCCCATTACGACGGATAACTTTACAGCTACCACAAATTTTCTTTACAGAAGCTTGAACTTTCATAATGAAACCTCTAAGTGCGCTTATCCTTTCGGATGAGCAGTCGTTTTACGCATTAACGATTGATTGTCATATTGATGCGATGTGAGATGAGCTTGGAGCTGAGCCATAAAGTCCATCACCACCACCACTACGATCAGTAAAGACGTACCACCTAAGCTAAATGGAATACCAAATGAGCTTTGTAGAATCATCGGCATTAAACAGATGATTGTGATATAAACCGCGCCAATAAAAGTCAAACGATTCAAAATATGATCTAAATAGCGTGCAGTTTGCTCACCAGGACGAATACCCGGTACATAAGCACCACTACGTTTTAAATTCTCTGACACTTCTTTCGGGCTAAATACTAGCGCAGTATAGAAGTAACAGAAGAAGATAATTAATGCACCAAATAGCACCAAATACATCGGTTGACCCGGCGACAATACGAGTGCCAAATCTTGTAGGCCACGTTTAATCACACCAGCATTTGGGTCTGCACTGCCAACCCATTGCCCTAAGCTCGCTGGGAACAATAGCAATGAACTCGCAAAAATTGCAGGAATCACACCCGCCATATTAATTTTTAATGGTAAATGTGTTTGCTGAGCAGTAAATACACGACGACCTTGTTGTTTTTGAGCATAGTTTACTGGAATGCGACGCTGCGCCTTCTCAATAAACACAATTGCTGCTAACACTGCAACAGATAGCAATGCAAAGATTGCAAGACCAATTAAACTTGATTGCCCATTATCTACTGAGGTTAAAGATTGCAGAACCAAGTTCGGCAAACCAGCAACGATACCAGCGAAGATGATCATGGAAATACCATTCCCTACTCCACGCTCAGTAATTTGCTCACCTAACCACATCAGGAACATTGTACCTGCAACCAAAGAAGTTACAGCAGGAACGTAAAAAGCAAGTCCACTAGTCAAAGTAATATTTTGACTAATCAGACCTGCACACATCCCAACAGCTTGCACAAGTGCAAGAAACAATGTGCCTTGTCGCGTATATTGATTGATCTTACGCTTACCTTGTTCGCCTTCTTTCTTTAAAGCTTCCAGCGAAGGAACAACCGTAGACATTAACTGCACGATAATCGATGCAGAGATATACGGCATAATCCCAAGAGCAAGAATTGACATACGCTCTAATGCACCACCTGAGAACATGTTAAACAAACCAAGGATCGTACCTTGGTTTGCATTAAACAGATTCTCTAGTGCGGCATTGTTAATGCCCGGTACTGGAATATGTGCTCCCAGTCGAAAAACCAACAACGCCCCGATGAGGAACATCATACGGCGAATAATTTCACGATATTTCACATGAAAAGGTTGGCCTTTCATCATGTTAACATGACCTGTTGAACTAGGAGTCATAGACACTGGGGATTACTCCTCGACTTTACCGCCAGCAGCTTCAACAGCAGCTTTAGCGCCTTTAGTCAATGCAACACCTTGAACAGTGAATGCACGAGTAATTTCACCAGAAAGTACGATGCGTGCACGCAACATATCTTTACGTACAACGTTAGCAGCTTTTAAAGTTTCAAGAGACACGATGTCGCCTTCAACCTTAGCAAGTTCTGATAAACGTACTTCAGCAGTTTTCAAAGCAATTTGGCTAGTGAAACCGAATTTAGGTAAACGACGATATAACGCAGTTTGACCACCTTCGAAACCAGGACGTGTACCACCGCTCTTACGTGAGTTTTGACCTTTGACACCACGGCCACCAGTCTTACCAACGCCAGAACCGATACCACGGCCTAAACGAAGGTTGTCACGTTTAGCACCTTCTGCAGGTGCAATTGTATTTAAACGCAGAGTCATGGCTTATTCCTCTACACTAACCATATAGTAAACTTGGTTGATCATACCACGGTTAGAAGGCGTATCTTGCACTTCAACTGTATGACCAATACGACGCAGACCTAAACCTTTAAGGCTAAGCTTGTGATTTTTCAAGCGGTGCGATGAAGATTTAGTCTGGGTAACTTTAATCGTTTTCATGATTGATTACCCTTGAATTTGTGCTACTGATAAACCACGTTTCGCAGCAACTTTCTCAGGAGAAGTCATATCACGCAAACCGTTAAAAGTTGCGTTTACTACGTTAGCAGCGTTAGTAGAACCATAACACTTAGTTAATACGTTACGTACACCTACAGCTTCTAAAACTGCACGCATAGCGCCACCAGCAATTACACCAGTACCTTCAGAAGCAGGTTGCATGTAAACGCGGCTTGCACCGTGACGAGCATTGATAGGGTGCTGAACAGTACCGTCAACAAGGTCAACAGTAATCATGTTGCGACGAGCAGCTTCAAGTGCTTTAGAAATAGCAGCTGGAACTTCACGTGCTTTACCACGACCAAAACCTACGCGACCATTACCATCACCCACAACAGTTAATGCTGTGAAAGAGAAGATACGACCACCCTTAACAACTTTGGCTACACGATCAACGGCAACCAGCTTTTCAACAAGACCTTCGTTTTGTTCAACTTTAGCCATGATTAGAACTCCAAGCCGTTTTCACGAGCAGCATCAGCCAAGGCTTTGATACGACCATGATATTTGAAACCAGAACGGTCAAATGCAACTTTAGTTACACCAGCCGCTTTAGCACGTTCTGCAATTAAAGCACCAACTTTCTGAGCCGATTCAACGTTACCAGTAGTACCAGCACGTAGAGTAGCGTCTAAAGTAGAAGCTTGCGCTAATACTTTGCCACCATCTGCAGAGATAACTTGAGCATAGATGTGACGCGGAGTGCGGTTTACACACAAACGAGTCGCACCCAATGCACGGATGTGCAAGCGTGTGCTTTTCGCACGACGCAAACGGGATTGTTTCTTTTCGTTCATAAGAACCTCGCGCCTTATTTCTTCTTAGCTTCTTTACGAAGTACAACTTCGTCAGAATAACGAACACCTTTACCTTTATAAGGCTCTGGCGGACGGTAACCACGGATTTCTGCAGCAACTTGACCTAATTTAGCTTTATCAGCTGATTTAAGTACAATTTCAGTTGCAGTAGGAGTTTCTGCAGTTACACCTTCAGGAAGGTTGTAGTCGATCGGGTGAGAGAAACCAAGGTTAAGGTTAACAATGTTACCTTTAACCGCAGCTTTATAACCAACACCGATAAGCTGTAACTTACGTTCGAAACCTTCGTTAACACCTTTTACAAGGTTGTTAAGCACAGCGCGAGCAGTACCAGCTTGCATCCAAGCATCTTTAGATTCAGCTTTAGGAGCAATAACTAGAGTACCGTCTTCCTGTTTTAGCTCGACCAGCGCATGCAGGTTGAAAGACAATGTACCTTTGCTGCCTTTCACTTCGACCTGCCGGCCGTTCTGAGTAACTGTAACACCGTTAGGTACAGTTACTGGGGCTTTAGCCACACGAGACATGAGGAATCACCTATTAAGAAACAAAAGCAATAACTTCACCACCGATACCTGCAGCACGTGCAGCGCGATCAGTCATGATGCCTTTGCTTGTAGAAACAATTGCAATACCTAAACCTTGCTTAACGCTAGGAAGTGCATCTTTACCGCGATATTGACGTAGACCAGGACGGCTTACGCGTTTCACAGTATCGATAACTGGTTTGCCTTCGAAATATTTTAAAGTAATCGTTAAAGTCGCTTTGCCTTCATTGTCAGCAACAGCTACATCAGCGATATAACCTTCTTGTTGAAGTACGTTAGCAATCGCAACTTTCAACTTTGAGTTTGGCATAGAAACAGTTTGTTTCTTTGCCATTTGTGCGTTACGAACACGTGTTAGCATGTCGGCAACGGTATCTTGCATACTCATTTATAGTGCTCCTTACCAGCTTGCCTTAACAACGCCCGGTACATCACCTTGCATTACTGTTTCACGTAATTTGTTACGGCTTAAACCGAACTTACGGAAGTAACCATGAGGACGACCAGTTAAACCACAACGGTTACGTAGACGTACTGGAGACGCATTACGTGGTAATGCTTGAAATTTCATCATCGCTTCGAAACGTTCTTCGTCTGATGCATTTACGTTTGCGATAATTGCTTTTAATTCAGCACGTTTCGCAGCGTATTTAGCAACAGTAGCTTCGCGTTTCAATTCGCGATTAATCATACCTTTCTTAGCCATATCGACCTCTTATTTGAACGGGAAGCCGAATGCACGCATAAGCGCACGGCCTTCGTCATCGGTGCGAGCAGTCGTAGTGATGGTAATGTCCATACCACGAATACGATCAATCTTATCAAAATCGATTTCAGGGAACATGATTTGTTCCTTAAGACCCATTGAGTAGTTACCACGACCATCGAATGATTTCGCAGAGAAACCACGGAAGTCACGGATACGAGGGATCGCGATAGAGATCAAACGGTCTAAGAATTCGTACATACGTTCGCCGCGTAAAGTAACTTTACAGCCGATCGGCCAACCATCACGGATTTTGAAACCAGCGATAGATTTACGAGCCAAAGTAAGTACTGGTTTTTGACCAGCAATTGCTTGCATATCAGAAAGAGCGCCATCTAACAATTTCTTGTCAGCTGATGCAGCACCAACACCCATGTTGATGGTGATTTTTGTAATGCGAGGAATATCCATCACATTCTTAACGCCCAATGTTTCTTTTAATTGAGCCTTAAGTTCGTCGTTGTAACGCGTTTTAAGTCTGGCCATTGCCTAGTCAACCTATTACTTCGCTACCGCCACTGATTCACCATTAGATTTGAATACGCGAGTTTTCACGCCTTCAATCACTTGGTAACCAACACGGTCAGCCTTTTGGGTTGTAGCATTAAAAATTGCCACGTTAGAGATATGAAGCTCAGCTTCTTGAGTTACGATGCCGCCTTCAGCGCCAGTAGCTCGGTTAGGCTTTTGATGCTTCGTTACCAAGTTAAGGCCTTCAACCTTAACACGGTCATTTGAAACAGACAAAACAGTACCTTGTTTGCCTTTTTCTTTACCTGCGATCACAATTACTTGATCGCCCTTTTTAATCTTAGCCATGAGTGCCTCTTATAGAACTTCAGGAGCCAATGAAATAATTTTCATGAACTGTTCAGTACGAAGTTCACGAGTCACTGGTCCGAAAATACGAGTTGCAATCGGCGCTTTGTTGTTGTTCAAAATAACAGCTGCGTTATCGTCAAAACGAATAACTGAACCATCTGCACGACGGATGCCGAATTTTGTACGTACAACTACAGCATTCATCACGTCACCTTTTTTAACACGTGCGCGTGGAATAGCTTCTTTTACAGTAACTTTAATAATGTCGCCAACAGAAGCATAACGACGATGTGAACCACCAAGTACTTTAATACATTGTACGCGGCGAGCACCACTGTTGTCTGCTACGTCGAGCATACTTTCGGTTTGAATCATTGCCCTACTCCAAAACCGAGCATCACCGGTCGCAATTTCGAAAGGCTCAAAGAGTACTCGAAATTGACCGATGATGCAAGAACGTTTAATTACTCAGCAGCAGCTTCAACAACTTCAACTAAAGTCCAAGACTTAGTTTTAGAAATTGGGCGGCTTTCTTTGATGCTTACTACGTCGCCAACTTTAGCAACATTGTTTTCATCATGAGCGTGTAATTTAGTTGAACGGCGGATTGATTTGCCATACAACGGGTGTTGAACGCGGCGTTCGATAAGAACAACGATAGACTTGTCCATCTTGTCGCTAACTACTTTACCGGTTAACGTGCGAACTGTTTGTTCACTCATTGTCCGTTCCCCTGTTTTTCGGTTAGGAGTGTCTTAATACGAGCAATAGTTTTACGAGTAAGTGCAACTTCGTGCGATTTACCCAATTGACCAGTTGCTTTCGCCATACGAAGACGGAATTGGTTAAGCTGTTGCTCATCAAGCAAAGCTGTCAACTCTTCTACCGACTTTTCACGTAGATCATTAGTTTTCATTACATTACCGTCCGAGTCACGATAGTGGTTTTAAACGGAAGTTTTGCAGCAGCAAGCGTAAATGCTTCGCGAGCAAGTTCTTCGTTAACACCATCAATTTCGTACAAGACTTTACCTGGTTTGATTTGGCAAACCCAGTATTCCACAGAACCTTTACCTTTACCCATACGAACTTCTAATGGTTTTTCAGTAATTGGTTTGTCTGGGAAAACACGGATAAAGATCTTACCACCACGTTTAATACGACGGCTGATTGTACGACGCGCTGCTTCAATTTGACGTGCAGTCATTTGACCACGTTCAATTGATTTAAGTGCAATAGTACCAAAAGATACTGAGCTACCGCGATGTGCTAGACCAGTGTTACGGCCTTTTTGCACTTTACGGAATTTAGTACGTTTAGGTTGTAACATGGATTATTCTCCTTTTTCAGCAGAACGATCATTGCGACGACCACGACGCTCTTGACCTTCACCACGACCACGACCACGTTTAGCTGGACGTTCTTCAGCTGGAGCTGGGTTCATGACTTGTTTCATGCCGCCCAAGATCTCACCACGGAAGATCCATACTTTAACGCCGATCGTACCGTAAGTAGTCTCAGCACGCATAGTAGCATAGTCGATGTCAGCACGAAGAGTATGAAGAGGTACACGACCTTCACGATACCATTCAGTACGAGCAATCTCAGCACCACCTAGACGGCCTGAAACTTCTACTTTGATACCTTTAGCACCAGCACGCATAGAGTTTTGAACCGCACGCTTCATAGCACGACGGAACATTACACGTTTTTCTAATTGAGAAGCGATTGCTTCAGCAACTAAACGAGCGTCTAAATCTGGGCGATCGATTTCGTTGATACTTACTTGCGCAGGAACACCCATAATGGCTGTTAATTCGCGTTGTAATTTCTCAATGTCTTCGCCTTTTTTACCGATCACGATACCAGGACGTGCAGTGCTAATAGTTACTTTAGCTGCGCCTGTAGGGCGTTCGATAAGAATATTGCTAACCATCGCATTCTTAAGTTTTTTAGTTAAAAACTCACGAACTTGAAGATCTTTTAGCAAATATTCAGCATATTGTTTCGGATTCGCATACCAGTTAGCGTTATGACGTTTCACAACACCTAGGCGGATACCGATTGGATGAACCTTCTGACCCATATCAAACCCCTACCTTAACGGTAATGTGACAAGTACGCTTAGTAATACGATCTGCACGGCCTTTAGCACGTGGCAAAATACGTTTCAGGCTCATGCCTTCATCAACGTAGATCGTAGAAACTTTAAGGTCGTCTACATCTAAACTGTTATTGTGTTCAGCGTTTGCAATCGCAGATTCCAATGCTTTTTTAACTAAAACTGCAGCTTTTTTGTTGCTGAAGTTTAAGATATTTAAAGCATGCGCAACAGATTTGCCGCGAATTAGGTCTGCAACCAAACGTGCTTTTTGTGCCGAGATAGCGGCACCGCGTAATTTAGCAGTTACTTCCATCATAGCACCTATTAACGTTTAGACTTCTTGTCAACACCGTGACCACGATAGGTACGAGTTGGCGCGAATTCACCTAATTTATGACCAACCATATGCTCAGATACGATCACTGGAACATGGTTACGGCCATTGTGTACAGAAATTGTTAGACCAACAAAATCCGGTAAGATCATCGAACGACGCGACCAAGTTTTGATCGGCTTACGGTTATTAGCCGCGATAGCCGCTTCAACCTTAGCGAACAAGTGCGCATCGACGAATGGGCCTTTTTTCAGAGAACGAGGCATTGTCAGATTCCTTTACTTGTTACTTAACGCGACGGTCGCGAATGATCATCTTAGTCGTACGCTTGTTGGTACGTGTTTTGTACCCTTTAGCTTTTTGACCCCATGGACTTACAGGTTGAATACCTTTGTTACGTCCTTCACCACCACCATGTGGATGGTCTACTGGGTTCATCGCCATACCACGTACGGTAGGACGAACGCCACGCCAGCGTGATGCACCTGCTTTACCAAGTGAACGAAGGTTGCTTTCTGAGTTAGAAACTTCACCTAACACAGCACGGCATTCAACGTGTACTTTACGCATTTCGCCTGAACGAAGACGAATGATAGCGTAAGAACCGTCACGACCCAACAATTGAGCAGATGTACCAGCAGAACGTACTAATTGTGCGCCTTTACCGATTTTAAGCTCGATGTTGTGAAGAGTAGAACCGATAGGCATGTTGCGAAGTGGCAAGCAGTTACCTGGACGGATTGGAGCATCGTTACCAGATTGAACTTGATCACCAGCGCGAAGGCCTTTAGGTGCAATAATATAGCGACGTTCACCGTCAGCATATTTCAATAAAGCAATATGAGCTGTACGGTTTGGATCGTATTCAATACGCTCAACTACAGCAGGGATGCTGTCTTTGTTACGTTTGAAGTCTACGATACGGTAGTGCTGTTTATGACCACCACCAACGTGACGAGTTGTAATGTGACCGTTGTTATTACGACCGCCAGTACGTTTTTTAGCTTCAACCAACGGAGCATATGGCGCGCCTTTGTGAAGGTGGTTATGAACCACTTTCTCTACAAAGCGACGTCCTGGAGACGTTGGCTTACATTTTTGAATCGGCATAATTTTCGTCCTTATTCCGCTGCGTTTTCAGCGGTATCGCCCAAGTCAGCCATTTCAACATCTTGGCCAGCTTTCAGGGTGACGTATGCTTTTTTAACATCAGAACGACGTCCTAATGTTTTACCAAAGCGTTTAGTCTTACCTTTAGTGATCGTTGTGTTAACTTTAACAACTTGAACACCAAATAGTTGCTCAACAGCTTTTTTGATTTCAAGTTTGTTTGCATCCAGTGCAACTTTGAACACTTGAACACCAGCAGTTTCGCCTAAAACTTGTGCTTTTTCTGAGAATACAGGTCCTTGTAGGACTTGATAGATACGTTCGTTGTTCATCCGAGTTCTACCTCAATTTTCTTAGCAGCAGCAACAGACATAACAACTTTATCGAACGCGATCAAGCTAACAGGATCGATTGCAGCAGCATCAACCACATCAACGTGTGGAATGTTGCGAGCAGCAAGATACAAGTTCTCATCAACAGCATCTGTAACGATTAATGCACGAGGTGCATTCAAGTCGTTAAGTTTTGCAAGCAATTCTTTAGTTTTTGGAGCTGCAACTGCAATCTCTTCAACTAAAACAAGGCGATCTTGACGAACAAGCTCAGCCAGGATGCATTGCATAGCACCGCGATACATTTTACGGTTTACTTTTTGAGACCAGTCTTGTGGACGAGCAGCAAAAGTTTTACCACCGCCAACCCAGATTGGGCTACGAATAGAACCAGCACGAGCGCGGCCAGTACCTTTTTGACGGAAAGGTTTTTTACCACCGCCAGAAACGTCAGCACGTGATTTTTGCGCTTTAGAACCTTGACGACCACCAGCTAAGTAAGCTGTAACAACTTGGTGTACAAGAGCTTCGTTAAAATCACGACCAAACGCAACTTCAGATAACTCAACAGCAGAGCCGGAAACAGTATTTAAATTCACGTTATTTCCCCTCAGGCCTTGATAGTAGGACGAACAGTAACGTCGCCACCAGTAGCACCAGGAACCGCACCTTTAACAACTAGAACTGAACGTTCTGCGTCGATAGCAACGATTTCAAGACCCTGTGTAGTTACACGCTCAGCACCTAAGTGACCAGGCATTTTTTTGCCTTTGAACACGCGACCAGGAGTCTGGTTTTGACCTGTAGAACCGATAACACGGTGAGATACAGAGTTACCATGTGTAGCGTCTTGAGTACGGAAGTTCCAACGCTTAACACCACCTTGGAAACCTTTACCTTTAGATGTACCAGTAACGTCAACAATTTGACCCACTGTGAACACATCTACACCGATAGTTCCGCCAACTTCACGACCTTCAAGATCAGCTTCTGTAGCGCGGAATTCTTGAACTAGACGACCAGCAGCTACACCAGCTTTCGCAAAGTGACCTTTCTGAGCGTTAGTTACGCGAGATTCGCGACGTTCACCAGTAGTGATTTGAATCGCTTGATAACCATCAGTTTCAAGCGTTTTGATTTGTGTGATGCGGTTAGGATCAACCTCAATCACTGTTACAGGTACAGAAACACCAGCATCTGTAAAGATACGTGTCATACCGCACTTGCGACCGACTAAACCAATAGCCATGTGCATAAACCTCTAAAAAAGCGGCCTAATTAACTTAGAGCGTTAATTAACCGAAAGCCTTAACCCAAAGCGATCTGAACATCAACACCAGCTGCAAGATCTAATTTCATCAATGCATCAACAGTTTTATCTGTAGGTTGAACGATGTCGATCAAACGTTTGTAAGTACGGATCTCGTATTGGTCACGCGCATCTTTGTTAACGTGTGGTGATGTTAAAACGTTAAAACGTTCGATACGTGTAGGCATCGGGATTGGACCACAAACTTGTGCGCCAGTACGTTTTGCTGTTTCTACGATTTCTTGAGCTGATTGATCAATTAGACGGTGATCAAAAGACTTAAGACGGATACGAATTCTCTGGTTAGACATACCAGTTAACTCCAAGCCAAATATATAAAGAATCACCCTTGACGCATCTCACCCCACTTTAAAAGAGGCAAGTGTCAAGAGCAGTGAAATATCACTAAGGTCACGATCGATGCCGCGACTGTCACGATGTTAACTACTTTATTCGTAGCTAACCCCCTTCATCAAAGGGTCGCCCATTATAGCTATTGTTTAATGCATAAGCAAATCTCTTTTGCTGTTTTTCTTATATTTTTCATTTTTTATGCAAGATCAATTGCTTAACTTTTAATCAATAGGCATTTTTTCTTAATACATACTCTATTGCTTGGTTTAGTATCTGATTTCCCTCAATAAATTTGTTTTTTGCACTTTTCCGTAGATCATGTACTGGCTGTACATGTGTTCCTGAAAAAAATGCCACTTCTTCATCATTTTCCAAAAATAAATCGAGTACTTCTGGAGTAATTTCAGGATGAAATTGGAAGCCCAAAACATTTTGCCCGATTTGATACATTTGATTACGACATGCATCATTTTCCGCCAGTAATACCGCTCCTTTGGGAATTTCAAATGTTTCACTGTGCCACTGCATGACTTTAAACTCTTCCGGTAGTTTGAAACAGTCATGCGGTACGTTAGCGACCTTACGGATGGTCGTCCAACCCAATTCTTGTTGTGCATTTCGACTCACCGCCCCACCCAAGGCATTGGCAATCAATTGCCCACCTAAACAAAGCCCGATTGCGGGTTTTCCGAGTGCTAAATAGCGTCGCAGCCATCGTTTTTCTATTTTTAACCATGGGAAATTTGCCTCATCATTTACACTCATGGTCCCACCCATAATGATAAGTAAATCGACATCTTCAACATGCGGCAAAGCCTCGAGATCTAGGGCTTGATCGACAGGTAATGCAAAGAATTCTGTGGCCGTAATTTTGGCCTGATGCTGTTTTAAAAATTCATAACAACTGCCGAACCCTTCGCCAGCAATATGCTGAAAATAATGTACTTTTAAATGCGACTTCATGCGCTAAACCTATTGTTGTTGCTCTGATATCGGTTTTGCAAGAATGAAGCCAACTTTGCTTTTCACTTAATTTTCTATACAAAAGCATCGTAAATCCATGCGTTTTAGTCGTATTCTTTTGAACATTCATTATTATTTTGATCATTTCAGAGCGCCACGTGAAAAAGAATCCTCAAACTGAACTCATTCATGCACCAAGAATGGCACCGCAATACATCAATAGTGTTCAACCTCCCCTGTTTCGTGCATCCACTATAATTTTCGAAAATACAGATGCGCTATTTAATCGCCATTGGACCGATGATTATGACTATAGCTATGGCACGCATGGTACCCCCACGACATTTACCCTAGGCGATCAGCTTGCTCAGATTGAAGGAGGCTTGTATCACTTACTTGCACCAAGCGGTTTGTCTGCAATTAATTTGGTCAATTCATGTTTTTTAAGTCAGGGGGATGAGGTTTGGGTCGCAGATAATATCTATGGCCCAAATATGGAACATCTACGCAACCTAGAAACCCGCTACGGTATCGTGGTCAAGGTTTATAACCCGATTGATGTCAACTCATTCACACCTTCAGCGCAAGCCAAGCTTATTTGGTTAGAAGCTGCTGGATCTGTCACTTTAGAGTTTCCAGATTTAGTCGGCTTGGTCAAAAAAGCCCAAGCCCATAACATTCTCACTGCACTGGACAATACTTGGGGAGCAGGACTTGCCTTTAATGCTTTTGATTTCAGTGCTGAGCATCTGAGTGTCGATATCAGTGTACATGCCTTGACCAAATACCCAAGTGGCGGCGGGGATATTTTGATGGGTTCGGTAATTACACGAGATAAAAAGCTTCATCACAAACTGTTTCGTGCCCACGCCATTCAAGGCATTAGCATCTCTGGTGATGATGCAGCACAAGTACAACGCAGCCTGGCTTCAATGCGCCTGCGCTATGAACACCAGTCACAAAGTGCTTTAACTTTATTAAATTGGCTAAAACAGCAGCCAGCCTTTGTACAGGTTTTACATCCTGCTGATGAAGCTTCCGCAGGACATCAGCATTGGAAAGAAATTTGTACAGAACAACACAGTGCCGGCTTGGTCAGCGTGGTATTTAATGAAAAATATAGCTTGCAAGATGTACGCCGCTTTTGCGATGCGCTGAAACTGTTTAAGCTTGGTTTTAGCTGGGGTTGCCCAGTCAGTTTAGTCATGCTATATAACTTAAAAGATATGCGTGTACTCGAACATTCACATATTCAAGCCGGCTTACTGGTTCGCTTTTGTATAGGACTAGAACATCCTGCAGATTTAATACAAGATATAGAAAACGCACTACAACATTTAAATAAACAGCAACTCGAATAAATACAGGAACATCTATGGGTACACCAATTATTATTGGCAAAAAAACACAAGACACCACACAAGATGTGGTGCTTCATTCACAATTTGCAAACCGCCATGGTTTGATTGCTGGGGCCACAGGTACTGGTAAGACGGTGACGTTGAAGGTGTTGGCAGAAAGTTTTTCTCGGCTGGGTGTACCTGTATTTTTAGCCGATGCCAAAGGGGATGTTTCTAGCCTTGCCAAAGCAGGTGAAAGCAATCCTAAGTTTGACGAACGAATTAAAAGTTTAAATATCGAGAGCATTCCTTTTGCTGCCTCCCCTGTGGTGTTTTGGGATTTGTTTGGTGAACAAGGACATCCCATTCGCACCACCATTTCTGAAATTGGTCCACTTCTCCTTGCCCGAATTCTGAATTTAAACGACACGCAAGAAGGCGTGTTATCTGCGGTCTTTCGTATTGCCGATGATCAGGGCTTATTGCTCATCGACTTTAAAGACTTAAAAGCCATGATTAGCTACGTCAGTGAACATGCAGCTGAATTTAAAAATGAATATGGCAATTTATCGCCTGCAAGTTTAGGTGCAATTCAACGTAATTTACTTGCCTTGGCAGATCAAGGCGGTGACAAGTTCTTTGGTGAGCCTGCGCTCAATATCATGGATTTCATTCAAACGGATGCACAAGGTCGTGGCAACATCAACCTGCTCGCAGCCGACAAGTTAATGAATACCCCTAAGCTCTATGCGACTTTCTTACTTTGGATGCTGTCAGAACTGTTTGAACAATTGCCCGAAGTTGGAGATATGGATAAACCCAAACTGGTGTTCTTCTTTGATGAAGCACATTTATTGTTTGATAACGCCAGCCCTGCTTTACAAGAAAAGATTGAACAAGTGGTTCGTCTGATTCGCTCTAAAGGGGTCGGCATTTACTTTGTAACGCAAAATCCACTTGACCTACCTGAGAGTGTTTTAGGACAACTGGGTAACCGCGTTCAGCATGCGCTACGTACATTTACCCCGAAAGATCAGAAAGCTGTTAAGACGGCAGCAGATACTTTTCGAGCCAATCCTGCGTTTAAAGTCGATCAAGTGATTACGGAACTGGCTGTAGGTGAAGCACTGATTAGCTGTCTAGATGAACAAGGCACACCTCAAATTGTTGAACGTGCTTGGGTGATGCCACCCTACTCTTCATTTAGCCCAATTGCTGTAGAAGAACGCAAAGCTCTGATGGCAAATAGCGTTGTCGCAGGTGTGTATGACACCGAAGCAGATCGTGAAAGTGCCTATGAACTTTTACAAAATAAAGTGGCGGAGCGCCAACAACAAGCCGTCCAAGCGGAACAAGATAAAATAGAAGCCAAAGAACAAGAAGCGTTGGCCAAACAACAAGCCAAGGAAGCAGATGCACTCGCTAAACAGCAAGCGCGTGAACAAGAACGCCTTACACGCGAACAACAAAAAGAAGCTGAGCGCTCAGCCAAACAACGTGAAAAACTGATTCAAGACACTGTAGGAACTTTTGCAAAAAGTGCAGCACGCAGCTTGGGTGGGTCGACAGGTCAGAAAATTATCCGTGGCCTCTTAGGTTCTATCTTCGGCAAGAAATAATCTAAAAGCCCAATTAAAAAGTACAAATTTATGGAATCTTTTTATATTCCATAATTTTTTTATGGTTTTTACTAAAACATGTATTGCGCGGATGTATTTAAAAATGTATTTTAAATACATCTTATAAATAACAGCCATGAGAGATCAGCTATGACTCCGCAGCAAATTGACCTAGTAAAAGCTACTGTTCCTGTTCTACGTGAAAATGGTGTCGCGCTGACTGGTTACTTCTATAATCGTATGTTGGGCAATAACCCTGACCTCAAAGAAACCTTTAACATGGGACATCAGCGCAGCGGTGCTCAGGCACAAGCCTTGGCGGGTGCTGTATTGGCTTATGCTGAAAATATTGAGGACCCATCTGTACTTTTACCAGTTGTAGAATTAATTGCGCATAAACATGTGAGTCTTAACATTCAAGCGCCAGACTATAATATTGTCGGCGAAAATTTGCTGCACTCGATCAGTGAAGTATTAAGCATTTCAATGGAAGATCCACTGATTGCAGCTTGGGCAGCAGCATATGGACAATTGGCAGACTTGTTTATCAGCACTGAAAAAGCGATTTATGAGCAACATCAGCAAACTAAAGGCAGTTGGTTAGGTTGGCGTAATTTCAAAATCGCGAAAAAAGTGGCTGAAAGTGATGAAATCACCTCATTCTACCTTGAGCCTTCTGATGGTGGTGATTTACCAAAATATGAAGCAGGTCAGTACATCTCTGTACGTGTATTGGTCGATGAGCTGGGTCTAAAACAACCACGTCAATATACACTGTCTACCAGCCCACAAGACAACTACTTACGTATCTCTGTAAAACGTGAAGATCAGAAAGGTGACTTGGTTCCAGGTTGGGTATCGAATACACTGCATGGCTTGGAGATCGGTTCAGAAATCGAAGTGTCTGCACCAACAGGTAATTTCTTCCTGATTGATTCACAAAAACGCAATGTCTTTATCAGTGGTGGTGTAGGTCTAACACCAATGATTGCGATGCTAAATCAGTTGGTGACTTTAGACATGCCACAACCTGTAACATTTATCCATGCCTGCCGTAGCAAACAAGTGCATGCAATGCATAAACACATTCAGGATTTGGAAGCAAAATACCCACGTCTTAGCACCTTTACAGCGTATGAGTTCCCTCATGCTAATGATAAGTTAGGTGAAGATTATGATGCTGCTGGTCGTCTAGACTTAGGCAGCATGGATACTGCACTGTTACCGATCAATGCGGATTATTACCTTTGCGGTCCAATGCCATTTATGGCTGAACAACAGAAAGCTTTAATTGCTCGTGGTATTCCTGCTAGCAATATTCACAGCGAAGCTTTCGGCACTGGTGGTGTAAAACACTAACTAAGCTATTCACCTGAAATACAAAGGGTTAGTTTAGTTATGCTAGACTAGCCCTTATTTATTTCTCTCAGACTCACAGTATTATCATGCAACTCAATAAATTCACCGATTATGCATTACGCATTTTGCTCTATATCGCACGTCCTCGTGATGTGCCTTATAACATTGCTGAAATTGCAGAAGACCTGCACGTTTCGCGTAATCACTTGGTGAAAATTGTGCATTTTATGGCAAAGCAAAACTGGTTAATCACCAGCCGCGGCAAAGGTGGCGGCATCCGCCTTAACCCTGAAGCACTTGAGGCTCAGCTCGGTCAAATCGTACGGATTTTGCAAGGTAATCACCAGATTGTTGAATGCAATGACCCACCCTGCGTACTGCGCAGTCAGTGTGGTTTAAAAAGCATTTTAGACCAAGCTTTAGAACAGTTTTATCAAAGTCTCGATCAGTACAAACTTGCCGATGTCTTGCAACCAAGCAGCGCATCTAAATTTACAACACAATCTCCGATTCAAATGATCAATCTCTAATTTCACTTTGCCTGCGACAAAATTCGCTTGCCTGCCCGACTTCCTTTATAATGCGTGTTGTTAAATCAGTTATTGAAGTTGGGTTATGCATCAGCACAGAGGAAAATCACGAAACAGTAAAGCGGCCAATGCGCCGAAGCAAAAGATTACTTATGAGAAAAAAGTAGACTCTGCGATTACTGAATATGCTGTGCGCTCGCTCAACTGGCTACGCAAAGCTGAGTTCTTAATGAGTGCGCCTAAACTCAACCTCTGCGTTGAAGATACCGGCTATGAAATTGCCTTTGCTGGCCGCTCAAATGCAGGGAAGTCGAGTGCCATTAATGCGCTCACCAACCAAAAGCAATTGGCTCGTGCGTCGAAAAAACCGGGTCGTACCCAAATGATCAACTTTTTCAGTTTAGGAAATCCTGATCAGCGTTTGGTCGACTTACCGGGTTATGGCTATGCCGCTGTACCTGAAGCGATGAAAATCGTGTGGCAAAAAGAGTTAGAAAACTATCTGATACACCGTGAAAGTTTACAAGGTCTTGTGCTGTTGATGGATATCCGTCATCCACTACAACACTTTGACGTCATGATGTTGGAATGGGCACATTCACGTAAATTGTTCGTGCATGTACTGCTCACCAAATCAGATAAACTAAACCGTGGCCCAGCCTCTAAAGCACTACAAGAAGTGAAAGCAGCATTGAAAAAAATGAAGCTGAACTTCTCTATCCAATTGTTCTCATCATTGAATAAACAAGGTTTAGAAGAGTTAGCGAGTGTCATGGCGGGTCGTCTTAACTTCACTCTAGAACAATCGACAGAGTTTGATCTTGATAGCATTCCTGAAGCATCGGAAGATGATATTGAAATCGATGCAGATGCGGAAGCATTCGACGACATCGACACTACATCTGAAGATTTACCCCAAGCTGAAGGCAAAAATTCAGACCACTAATCCAGTAATTTTAAAGTCAGCGCAAGGATGATTGTCTGACAAAAAGTATCATCTGAAGATAATGAAATGTCCTGTATTGCTAATCACAATGCAGGATTTTTTTTGGATACTGAATACATCAGATGTGTACTCGATCACATAAAAACAAGGATAGGTCATGAAATTACTCTCCCGCTTGAGAAACACAAAACTTGGATCATCAATCGAATATAAAATTAAGCCACGTAAAGTGAAATTTGAGTGGCAAGATACTCAAGTTGACTGGGTACCCAACCAAGCTTTTGTCAGCTATTTTATTAATGAAATTAATATGATCTTACCGGCAGGTGAGTTTTGGTTTTGCCGTCTGTATAACAAAGTATTACCGCAAATTAGAGATGAAAAATTAGCAGAGGACGTTAAAGCATTTATCCGCCAAGAAGCCATGCATGCTCAGGCGCATAACTCTGCCAATAAAGAATATCTATCTCACCGCAATATCAGTATTCAACGCAACCTTGAAATCATGGACTTTCTCTTTGGCAAACTGCTTGCGGACCAACCTTTAGGGCTCAACGTACCTAAAGCTTTGGATCATCAGTGGGATCTCTTTCGTTTAGGGGTAATTGCAACAGTTGAGCACATGACCTGTGTACTAGGCAAATATGCTTTATACAACAAAGAGTGGGAACGCCTCGGTGCCGATCCGAATATGCTCGATCTAGTAAAATGGCATGGCGCAGAAGAAATAGAACATCGTACCGTGGCTTTTGATTTGTATCGTCATCTCGGTGGGGGCTATATTTCTCGCTATTATCAAAGTGTGATCGTGATTGCTGCCGTACTTGGTCTATGGGTCGATGGTGCAGCACATATCATGCAGCAAGACTCGCGCTATGCATCGATTAAACCTGCCGTATATAAACCGTGGATTTGGCGTGAATGGGCGCGTATCGCGCAAAAAGACAATCGCTTATTGCCACATCCGCTTTGGTTAGTGTCGCAGCAATTGGGGTATTTAATGCCTTGGTACGATCCTGTGCATGAAGCGAAAACTGAAGATGCGATTGCCTATCTCGACAACTCTCCTGCTGCAAAACGTGCCGCACTGAAAGTCGCTTAAACACTACTTTAAAATCTGTATTAAGCAGGGTTCGCCCTGCTTTTTTTGTACCCACATCCATTACGCTCAATTTTTTATTGAGCAATCAACACACTCAAGATGGATAAGGTCATAAGTTCAAGGTTTAAAGTACAGGTATTCCGAGTTCCCTATTCTCTTTAAAATGCATTTATACTCAGTCTCATCCTAAAATAAAAATACACCGTTCAGGAGCATCTCCATGCACGCTCACATCTCCGTTATTACACTGGCCGTGAAAGATTTACACGCTGCATTCGCGTTTTATCAGGAGGGTTTAGGTCTAAATAGCGCAGGGATTATTGGGACTGAATTTGAACATGGTGCTGTGGCATTTTTTGATTTACAACACGGTTTAAAGCTCGCACTCTGGCCGCAAGATAGCCTGAGTCATGACACCGGAATCAGTACATCAGCGTTTTGTCCAACTCAAATGTCTCTTGGACATAACGTCAACAGTACCGCAGCCGTCGATCAAATCATGCAACAAGCCCAACGCGCAGGTGCAAAAACAATTAAGCCCGCACAGCCCACGTTTTACGGTGGTTATGCAGGCTATTTTCAAGACTTAGATGGGCATCTGTGGGAGATCGTCTACAACCCGCATTTTAGCTCTTTATCTGCTTAATTCGACAACGCTGGTTCATCTACATCTCGCGTATGACGATCCACCACCACACTAATCATCATATCACCCTGTACGTTCACCACAGTCCGTACCGTATCCAATAGACGATCGATCGGCAGCAATATCGCAATGGCTTCTGCAGGAAGCCCAACCGATTGTAAAACCATAATCATTGTCACCATTCCAGCACTTGGAATGCCCGGTGCGCCGAGTGACGCAATCATGGCGGTTGCACAGACAATTAACTGCTGACCCAAGGTTAAATCTAAGCCCATCAAGTTAGCAATAAATAACGCAGCAGCAGCTTCATACAACGCTGTACCATCCATATTTAACTGTGTGCCCAATGGAATCACAAAACCTGCTGTTTGAGGACGTACGCCTAAATTTTCCTGCGCACATTTCATCGACAGTGGCATCGTTGCTGAACTTGAACTGGTTGCAAAAGCAGTGATTAAGGCAGCTCGTGTTCCTCTAAAAAATGTCAGTGGACTCATTTTCCCAAAAATCCAAAGCAACAGAGGTAACACCACTGCCCCATGGAAAATCGTGGTCCCTGTGACTACGGCAGCAAACTCCGCGAGGCGACTCAACACCGAAATATCTTCGGTAGCAATCAATTTAGCCAATAATGCAAAAATACCAATCGGTGCAAGCTTCATCACCCAACCGATGATCATCATCATGATGTCAAAAAATTGCTGACTGAGCTTTCTCACACTTCGAAATTTTTCACCGCCTTTGACCAAGGCCACACCTAAAAATAGTGAAAACACCACGACAGCGAGTACATTGCCATCACTAAAGGCTTTAAACGGATTGATCAGTGTATTTTGAATAAAATTGGTAAAGAATGAACCTGCTGTGAGGGTGTCAGGACTCTGATGTTGTTGCATTGCATCTTGGAACATGACGATGTCCACGCCCTGTCCAACTTTAAAAATATGCGCACATGCTAGACCCAAGATCAGTGCCAAAGTCGTGGTGGTGACACAGCAAGCTAAGGTAATTTTCCACGTACGACTCAGCTGACCACCCGCTTGTAAATTCGATACCCCCACCACAATCGAACTAAAGATCAGCGGAACCAAGATCATTTTCAGCAAGCCAATAAAAATACTACTGGCAATCCCCAGGCCATACAGGCTGGCGGATAAAAACTGCGTCTCTGGAAACTGAATTAATAAAAAGCCAAATGCCACACCCAATATTGCGGCAATTAAAATCTGCGTATTTAAGCTCATTGTGCCTTGCATTTATCATCCTTTATTCAGGCACTATGCCATGCGACCCACCGGGAATCGAGGAATTTTTTGTCACATATACTGCTACAATTCTGCAAAGCATGTATTCAACCCAATTCAATTTGTACTGCACCCTAATTAGATAACTCGATTCCGTGAGTAGTTGCATAACCCCAAATTGACGGAGATAAAAAACCGAATCAGAAGATTCGGTTTTTTCAGTATTCAGCTTTTACGACTTAACACATAGTGCTTAAAGCTTATTGGGTTTCAATTTCGCGTAAACGGATCAAGCCTTCTTGTGTCGTACTACAGACCAACTTACCGTTTTGCCACATGCGACCGAAATTTAGACCACGTGAACTAGCACTGACCGTGGCATCCATGTCATAAAGCATCCATTCATCCACACGGAATGGCTTATGGAAATACATGGCATGGTCAATACTCGCACACTGCAAACTTGGTGATAAATAACTTAAACCATGTGGACGTAGTGCAGTCGTCATCAGCGTAAAGTCTGAATAGAATGCCGCAATAGCCTGATGTAAAGAGATGTCATCAACGTCAGCAGCAATTTTGTCATGGGTACGAATATAGTGTGCATACGATGGCGCAGCAGGCTGCGGTTGGTACGGGTTTTGCGGATCAATCGGGCGAATTTCCACATGACGGTCGCGCATAAAAGATGCACGGACGTTTTCAGGGACAAATTCCACCATCATTCGTTTCAGCTCAGCTTCAGATTTTAAATCTTCCACGGCTGGATATTCTGGCTCTGCAACTTGATAGTTCAACCCGTCTTCTTGCTCTGCAAATGACACCATACACATAAAAATCGTTTTACCATGTTGAATCGCACGCACCTGACGACTCACAAAACTGCGTCCATCGCGAATACGATCCACTTCATAAATGATCGGTGCATTGATATCACCGCCGAATAAGAAATAGGCATGTAAGGAATGAGCTGGTCGATCTGTCGTATAAGATGCCGCACGGAGCGCCTGACCTAAAACCTGTCCACCAAAGACACGTTTCCCGACCAAATTTCGGCTTTGCCCACGAAAAATATTTTCTTCTAATTTTTCAAGGCTGAGTAAATCAACCAACTCTTGTGTTAAGGCATTCATAACAAACCTATCTATCATTCGGGATTAAGCTAACGCAGGCAACATCAACAGATGTTTAAATATATTTTCCATTTTGCCATAAATCCAGACTAAAACCCTAAAGATTCGCTGACTGATCTGTCACCTTGCTGATGCAATATAACTGCTAAAAATACGTTTTTTAACGATAAAATCTTACAATATCTATGCAATTTGTCAGAAAATGACATACAGTTTTTAAGTACAATTACGCAGAATAGATTCCCCTCAGAATCTCTGTGGTTTGGTCATGAAAAGTAGGAGTTTGTATGTCCAAGAGCGGCTTTGGTCAGATGTATCGAAAGCTTTCGAGTAAACTGCTTGACCTTGTGGTAACACCGCATGTTTTAGGTGAAGTCCCTGTAGAACCTGTAGTGACTGAAACCGATACAGATACCGGCGTACAGACAACGAAAATTACCTGCTACGTTCTGCAAAATCATTCACGGAGCAATGCTTTAATTGTCGATGGTGAAACCCGTCGTTTAAAGCTACACCCTGCACTCGACCCAATGACTGTGGGTACGCAAACAGAAAAAGCCTCTGTGGTGTTTTTACAACATCATGATGAAGACAACTTACTCAATCCACCGCCACATGCCTTTCCACCTCGTTTATTGCGTTTAATTGAGGTTTTGGAAAAAAATCCTGATGCGGATGTTGAGCTCGTTCCTGTAACCGTGCTGTGGGGTCGTGAACCCGATAAAGAAGATTCTTGGTTTAAATTATTATTTACCGATACATGGTCTACACCAAGCAAAGTGAAGCAGTTGGTCAATATTGGTTTGCACGGTCGTCAATCGTACCTCGAATTCCATGAGCCACAGTCTTTGCGTCGTTTGGTTGAATATGCCAAAACTACACATCCAAACTTGTCACCTGCGACTTATATTGTCAGCACACTGAATGATTATTTAGATGCGCAGCGTGAAGTGGTTTTGGGTCCGGATTTATCCGACCGTCGTAATGTGATGCACGGACTGATCAAATCTACGGATGTGCAAGATGCGATTCGTCGTGAAAGCATTCGCAGTAAAATCAGTATGGTTGAAGCTGAACGTCGTGCGATTGGTTATTTAAATGAAATCGTTTCTGACTATTCTGCATCAACAGTACGTTTTGCTGACTTAGCCCTGACTCGTCTGTGGACACAGCTTTATGATGGCGTCGAAGTGCATAACTTCAGTACCGTTCGTGAACTAGCCAAAGACTACGAGATCATTTACACCCCATGTCATCGTAGCCATATCGACTATTTATTATTGTCATATGTGATCTATAAACGTGGCTTAATGGTGCCGTACATTGCTGCGGGCGATAACTTAAACATGCCATTTGTCGGGCAAATTTTACGTGGCGGCGGTGCGTTCTTTATTCGTCGTTCATTCCGTGGCAATGGTCTCTACACCACCGTATTTAAAGAATACCTCTACAGTATTTTGGCGCGTAATACACCGCTTGAATACTTCATCGAAGGTGGGCGTTCACGTACTGGTCGTTTATTACCACCGAAGACCGGCATGCTCGCCATGACTGTCCATGGTCATTTACGTAATCCAGCCAAACCGATCGTGTTCTTACCGACCTATATCGGCTATGAGCGTTTAATGGAAGGTGCGACCTACGTTGGCGAAATGAATGGTAAGCCGAAAGAAGGCGAATCGATCATTGGGATTATGAAAACTCTGCGTAAGATCGAACGTATTTTCGGTAAAGTGCATTTGAACTTTGGTGAGCCGGTTTTCCTTGATGATATGTTGAAACAGCATAATGCAAGCAACATCAAAATCGAGAAAAATGACGACCCAATTCCGCCAGAAGTTTCGGATGCCATTAACAGTTCTGCACACGTGATTTTAGAAAATATTAACCGTGCAGCAGTGGTGAACCCGGTTTCATTGCTTTCACTGATTTTATTGGCGACATCTAAACATACTTTAGATGAAGAGATTTGCATTAAGCAGTTAGATACCTATCGCGATCTTTTAAATGCCTTACCTTACGATGAACGCATGCAAGTGACACCGCTATCGGGTAAAGAAATCATTGCTTATGGCTTGAAACTCAAGCTGATTAAACGTGTTAATCATGTCCTTGGCGATATTATTGCCATTGCTGATAATCAAGCGGTGCTGTTAACCTACTTCCGTAACAACATCCTGCACGCATTTATTTTGCCATCACTCATTGCCGCTTTGGTTGAACATAATGGTTCTATTCGCCGTGGTGATTTGATTAATGTCATTCGTACACTCTATCCATTCTTAAAAGCTGAGTTATTCCTCAAGTGGAATGATGAAGAGCTTAAAGATCAGATCTGTGCGTATGCAGAAGTACTGATCAAAGCCAAGCTAATTTCTGAAGATGCAGAAGGCAACCTGATCTCCCCTGCGCCTAACTCAGAGCAGCACAATCAGTTAGTGGTCTTAGCTGCACCTGTGATGCAAAGTCTTGAGCGTTACTACATGACTTTGGCTTTAATCACACAACGTGGTTCAGGCAACATCTCAACCCGTCAAGTTGAAGAACTCAGCCACTTGGTTGGTCAACGTCTATCTGTGTTGTATGAATTTAACTCGCCAGAGTTCTTTGATAAGGCCTTGTTCCAAAGCTTTATTAAAGTCTTAACGCAACAAGGTTATATCAGTACCAATGAAAACAACGCCATTGTGTTTGATGAAAATTTCCAAAATGTTGCGCAATATGCCAACCTCGTTTTGGATGATGTGACACTGCAAATGTTGCAGCACATTACGACCTTTAGTGATGAAGAGTTAAAAGAAGCACTTGATAAAGTGGCTGCTGAACAAGCTAAAAAACGTTTGAAACGTAAGAAAAAATAAACCGTTCTGATTTTTTCGCCATAAAAGCGGAAGAAGATGAGCAAAATCAGGGACAAGTTGTAAAAAGCTTGTCTCTTTTTTTTTGGACTATACAAAAGTATTTAATATTTTCTTTTTTAAAATTAAGGTATGTACATTCCAAAATTTTGGAGTTCCATTGGCTAGCGGTTTATTGCCTTTAAATTCATTGATATAAATAATATCAAAGTCCGCATCAAACAATTGTTTAAGTTCTTCCTGTTCAAAACCTATAAATTTTTCAGAAAAATTATTTACCCAGTCATCATCTTTCCCTAACAGTTGTATGAGTAAGATGCCTTGCTCACTTAAGGATTCCTGCATTTTCTTTAAAACACTTTCAAGCGAATCCGTAGAACAAAAAAATAAACTGAATAAAGCAATAATTAAACTAGCTTTAGGAAAGCTATAGTCTTCAAAGGCCTGATTAGAAAATAAAAAATTCTTATTGTCTTTAAATTTACTTAGACAGATATTTTTAGCGTCAACAGATGGATCAAATGCATATACTTTAAAATTATGACGGAGTAGAAATGATGATTCATTTCCTGCACCACAACCACAATCAATCGCGATCTTTGGTAAATTCTCAAAATAACTCAAAGCTTTTTCCAAAATCGGTCTATGGGGTAGATTCTGAGTAAGTTCAGCAAATGATTTTGTCATTATTTAATTTTTAGCCTTTGAAATCCATTCGAAAATTTGAACAATCCATGTTGTAAAATACCTATCTTATTCATTTATAGAATTTTTTTTAATACTCACAAAGCTGCACTGAAATGTATACGTCACACCAATTTTACACTACACATCACAATCAATCGTGCGCCAACTTAAAACCACTCTCCATCATCCGCGTTGCATAAAGCTTTTTCCCTGTTTCTGCTTCGCTCTCTAAAACCAATTCGGGTAAATGCATAGCTCTTTGCAATTCCAAGATTCGCTCATGCAAGGGTTGAGGTTGATTATTAGTACAAATATATGATTTTTCATGATGTTCCACGTGAAGTAGATGACACAGAAATTTTGCCAAATCATCGATATGTATTCGATTTGACCAATGGATATTGGGATAGCGATGAGTCGTTTCGGCCAGTTTCTGCATTCGTTTTGTCGATGTGCCATAAATCCCAGATGGACGTACAATCACGCATTCGGTAGGAAATGCTTGTGAGTAGCGATGCTCCATTTCGCGTAACAACATCCCCTGCTCATCGATCGGTTGTGGCACAGTGTCATCATCAATGCGCTCCCCCGCATGCTCACCATAGACACGAGTGGACGACACCACGATTAAACGTTGTATTGGATGATGTGCTAATGCTTGAACAATTGGCTGTACAGAATCGACATAAGTGTGTCGGTAAACATCCACAGCATTGAATTGAGCATGGCGTGCAGGAGCCAAAAGAACATAGACAGCATCAATCGGTTGAACCTGCGACAAATCCAGTTGGTGAATATCTTGGATTAAATGTTCTGCAAAATCATCCTCTTTCGCACTACGACTCACTGTGGTAATTTGGTGACCTTGCTGAAATAATTGTTTAGCAACACGTTGCGATGTTTTACCATAACCGATAAATAGAATATGCATCAAACGACCTATTCTCAGAACTGATCCATTTAGATCATATAAACCGAAGTTGAGGGGACATGGCTGCCGTCCATCAATTGCAAGGGGTTGGCAATGCCGCCGCTGCTTTACTTGAAAAACTAAATATTTTCACGACAGATGATCTTTTGTTTCATCTGCCACGCGACTATGAAGATCGTAGCACGATCATCCCCATGAACCAATTGACCGTGGGTCGAAGTTATTTACTGGAAGGTACAGTCAAAAGTATCGACTTTCCACCCGGAAAGCGTAAATCGATGGCCGCCCTACTGGATGACGACTGTGGCAAAGTTACTTTACGTTTTTACCATATCTACAAAGGCATTACTGATCGGGTAAAACCGGGCAATCGTTTACGGATTTTTGGTGAAGTCCGTGTTGGTGCTCGTGGCTTAGAAATGTATCATCCTGAACTACAGGTGATTACTGAACACACGCCTTTACCACAAACCCAACTCACTGCGATTTACCCTGCAACCGAAGGCTTAACACAGCCCAAACTACGTGAATACGTCAAACAAGCACTACAGTTATATAGTGATGACTTACCTGAATTACTGCCAGAAAAATTCACCAATGGCTATGCACTAAAACAGGCTTTGGACTATATTCATCATCCCCCTGTCGATGCCAATATGTTGCAACTGAGCCAAGGTTCTCATCCTGCACAGCAACGTTTAATTTTCGAAGAATTGGTTGCCCATCAGGTCAGTTTGCTCAGCCGCCGTGCTTATATTCAACAAATCGAAGCACCGTCATTCTCTACAAGTAAGAACTTCACCAAACAACTTTTAAGTACACTACCGTTTGAAATGACCGGCGCACAAAAACGCGTGTCCAAAGAAATTGCGGTCGATCTGAAAAAGAACAAACCTATGCTGCGACTCGTACAAGGCGATGTAGGTGCAGGTAAAACCTTGGTTGCAGGCGTTGCAGCCTGTCATGCGCTTGAGGAAGGTTGGCAAGTGGCCATGATGGCGCCGACAGAAATTTTGGCCGAACAACATTATCTAAATTTCAAAAAATGGTTTGAGCCTATGGGACTGACCGTGTCTTGGCTTTCCGGTAAACAAAAAGGTAAGGCTCGAGCTGCGGCAGAACAAAGTATTCAAGATGGTTCAGCCAATTTAGTGGTCGGCACGCATGCTTTATTTCAGGACAATGTTCAATTTGCCAAATTGGGTTTAGTGATTATTGATGAACAACACCGTTTTGGTGTCGATCAGCGTTTGGCGCTACGAAACAAAGGTCTCAATGGCATGACACCGCATCAACTGGTGATGACAGCAACCCCTATTCCTCGTACCTTGGCTATGTCGGCTTATGGCGATTTAGATACCTCCGTCATTGATGAACTGCCACCCGGTCGTACACCGATTCAAACAGTCACTATTCCACTTGACCGTCGTGAAGAAGTGCTACAGCGGATTGCCAGCAATTGTGCTGAAGCTAAACAAGCCTATTGGGTCTGTACCTTAGTTGAACAATCAGAAACTTTAGATGCTCAGGCCGCTGAAGCGACTTTTAATGAAATTAAAGAACGCTTTCCAGACCTCAATATTGGTCTTGTTCACGGCAAAATGAAGGCCTATGAAAAACAAGCAGTGATGCAGCAATTTAAAAATAATGAATTGCAATTACTGATTGCAACCACAGTGATTGAAGTTGGTGTTGACGTCCCGAATGCCTCAATCATGGTAATTGAAAATGCAGAGCGTTTAGGGCTTTCACAATTGCATCAGCTACGTGGTCGTGTAGGACGTGGTGCCAAAGCCAGTTTCTGTGCCTTGCTGTATAAAAATCCCTTATCGCAAAATGGGCAAGAGCGTTTACGCATCATGCGCGAGACCAATGATGGCTTTATCATTGCTGAAAAAGATTTGGAAATTCGCGGCCCCGGTGAGCTCCTCGGCACTAAACAAACGGGAGATATGGGCTTTCGTGTAGCAAAATTAGAGCGAGATGATCATTTACTCAATCAGGCCCACTATGTGGCTCAACAAGTCCTGAACGATTATCCTGCACAGGCTCAAGCGCTTTTAAAACGATGGCTGCCTGAAGCTCCTCGGTACGCCTATGTATAAAATTAGGATGATGGATCGATTATCCTAAAAATGCAGATTGGCTTTAACCAGTAAGCTTGTCGAACAGGTTGCTGTGGTGTCGTGATTGCACTTCACCACAAACTGTGCAAAATACTCAAAAAAGAATGATTAGAATAAAAGCATGCTCCAATCCATCCAACATTTCATCCAAAAAGGAATGCAGAGCGTTTCCCCTTGCCTGCTCTGTGGTATCGATCGACAACGACATCATTCGCTTTGTACCGACTGCTGGGCACAACTACCATGGTTTAAACAAATTGTTGATCGCCATGAACACTGCATCTCTTGTGCCTTTCACTATGATTTCCCAATAGATCGCATCATTCAAAGCTATAAGTATGAGCAACAATTGCACTATCAAAATTTACTAGCACAGAGCCTTTTAAGTTTGCGCATAGCTCGAGTTCAGGCCATTGTTCCCATGCCTATTTCAGTTGAACGCCTTAAGGACCGTGGATACAACCAAATGCTTCTCGTTGCACACATGATGGCAAAGCAATTGCGCATCCCTGTTTGGCAACCAGTGATTCGTCAAGCACAGCACGCTCAAAAAGGTTTAAGTCGGCTAGAACGCCTAGAAAATATCGAACAGCAATTTATTATCGACCCAACTGAAAAACACCGTTTCCGTAAAGTCCTCATTATCGATGATGTGGTGACCACGGGGAGTTCAATCCATGCATTAAGTACGCTGTTACATCAGCTACATTGCACGCAGGTATATGCCGCATGCATTGCTGCGGCACAGCCTTAGTTTCAAACATCAACCTCTAAAGAAAATGAACAAGCGAAGCAGTTTAGCTTTCAGCAAGAGATCGCGCCTGCTGCTTCACCCAAGGAATCACCACCTCACGTGTTAAAGGTGCGAGTTTTGTTTGTGTATCATCTAAGCTGACCCATTGCATCGCTGCAATTTCCGCATCAATTTCCGGCTCACCTCGCAACTGGACCAGATAGACATAACTCACCAGTAGATGATCTGCTTCGTTCGCAGCGGCCGTTTCAAAACGACCAATGAATTGCTCAATCTGCGCAGCGCAGCCTATTTCTTCCTGAATTTCACGCAGCATGGTGATTTCAGGGGCTTCATTGGGTTCCAACTTGCCACCCACTTGCATAAAGAATGCCGTGTGTTTTTTACGAACCACTAAAAGTTCATGCTGTTCATTTAGAATAATTGCTGCAGCAACAGTAATAGTTTTCATCAATCTTGTTCCAAATCCGCGATAAAGGCTGTACGTTCAACCATGCCCCATTTCGGCTCTGGCGCAGTGAAATGTTGAAACTTCTCAACAATCGTTTCAATATTATCTTCTGCAATTAAGCCTTCGATAAAACGCGGATGGGTAAAGCCTTTTTCTGCGGTAGTTTTCAGAAAATTCAATAAATCGTCATAAAAACCATCTACATTGAGAAAGGCACATGGCTTTAAATGAATGCCCAATTGAGCCCACGTCCACTGCTCAAAAATTTCCTCTAAAGTCCCTGCTCCACCTGGAATCGCCACAAAACCATCCGAGAGTTCAGACATTTTAGTTTTCCGTTGTTGCATATTTTCTACCACATGCAATTCGGTTAAATCTGGATGTGCCAATTCTTTATCGACCAAGACTTTTGGAATCACCCCAATGACTTGCCCACCTGCACGCAAAGCACTATCTGCCACAATACCCATCAAACCTGAACGACCACCACCATAGACCAGTGTGATGCCTTGTGCCGCCAAATGACGACCGACTTTTTCAGCCACCTGTAAATAGGCTGGATTGTTACCAAGGGCGGAACCACAGAAAATTGCGATAGATTTCATTTATAATCCCCATCAGATCAGGAACGCTATGCTGGAAAAATCAACTTTAAACAGATTTTTTCATAAAATAAGCATTAGAACAGTGTTTTTCAGCAAATCCTTGTCTAAAATACACCCATTCATTTTTAACTTACTGCGCAAGGGGAAAAGACAACATGCTTGAAGCCTTTTACGCCACAGAGCGCGGTAGCCTGGAAGATGTCACCATCAATGGTGACTTCGATTTACATCAGGATTTAGTCTGGCTCGATCTCATTGCCCCGTCTCAGGAAGAGCAGCAATGGATTATGGATGCCTATGATCAAAATTTACCTACATTAAAATCATTAGAAGATATTTCGTCGAGTGCACGATTTTACCGTGATGACGACGGTATTTTGCACATCAGCACCTATTTTTTAACGAAAAATAAAAATTTTCAGGTCGATGGCGAACCCGAAGAAAATGCCAGCACCTTAGCTACCGTACAAACGGTTGCCTTTATTTTGCATAAAGAACGCTTATTCACTTTACGGGGTGAAAAGCTGGTAGCTTTCCGTGCCTTTCGTGCGCGCGCGCGTCGCAATGATTATGAAATTGACTATAAAGATCCAACTTGGATTTTATTGGGTCTTTTAGAAGCCAAACTCGATGAGCTTGCGGATATCTTGGAAGATATCCACAAGGACTTAGAAAAGTATTCCACAGAAGTGCTGAATAACCGTCATCGTGAGATGATTTTAGACTTAGATGACATGATTACCCGACTTGCACATTTAGAAGATATGCTCGGGAAAGCTCAACTGTGTCTGATCGACTTACGTCGTGTTCTTACCTTCCTGTCACGTCCTCGTGCCTTGGGCAGCCATATTTATGATGCCGACATCCGAGAACTCAGTGAAGACGTACGCTCTCTTGTTGAGCATGATGCCTTCTTGTTCCAAAAGGTTCGATTCTTACTGGATACCACCTCAGGGTTCATTAACACCGAACAGAATGATACGATTCGTCGATTCTCGATTTTACCAAGTATGCTTGCGCCACCGATGTTAGTGGCTAGCGTCTATGGGATGAACACCGATGTACTGCCATTCGCACATGGTACAACCAGTTTTATCGTGGTCAGCTTAATCATCGTGGCATTCTTTATTGGCCCATTGATGTACTTCCGTTGGAAGAAATGGATTTAATCCTTTCCTATTGCGTAGACTTGCGAGAGTTTCTTGTCCCGCTGAAATAAAAAAAGCACCTTATGGTGCTTTTTTTAATTAGATCAACTGCAAGTCATGCTCAAGATGACAGGCTTGAATAATCTTCATCATTTTTTCAGGGACTGCTTTAAACTGCAAACCTTGCGCTTTTGGCGTTTGACGTAACCAACGAACCAAAACAGCTAAAGCTAAAGTACTGCCATGCTCAAGCTCAGCAAGATTGACCACTAAGGGAAAAGCTTGCTGTTGTTGAATCAACTTCAAGCCGTCTTGATAGTACAATTCGGCATTGTTGTAATCAATTTTGCCTGAAACCATCAATTCTTGTTGATGAAGTTTAATCACACATCACCTATCTTATTTTTTCTTGTCCAATGCTGCGTCAGCATCAGGTTTGAAGTTCGCAATTGCTTTATCAATGTTACCGCCATTACGTTTTACAGTCGCCGCAAACTGATTACGGAATTGTAAGCCTAGGTCGATACCCGAAACGTTGATATTACGGATTTTCCATTGTGAACCTTTATCCGCCAACTGGAAAGAGACTGGAATTTTTTCACCGTTGTTATGGAAATCAATCGTTACAACAGGGTTCTTACTGTTCGACGCTTTATATGGACGCATGCTATACGTTTGGTTACTAAACTTGGCAAAAGCTGAACCATAGTTTTCGATCAGCGTTGCACGGAAGTTACGTTCAAACTGCGCACGTTGAGCCGCTGAGCTGTATTGATTCGTTGCATACGTACCCATCACGATACGTGTGAACGCTTGTGAATCGATATACGGGTCTAAGTTTTGACGAACAATCGTTTTCACAGCTGCAGGGTTATTTTGTAGTTTTGCGTGATCTGCTTTTAAACGTGTAATGAGGCCATCAGCCACTTTTTTTACAAATGCAGGTGGTGCTTCGCTTGGAGCAGCAAAAGCTGTACCTGCCATCATAGTTGATAAGATACTTGCTGTAAGCGTATGTTTTAACAATGTGTTCACTTAATTTCTCCTAAAAATTATTCAACAAATGCAGGTTCTTCTGCCGTTGTTGTGTCAGCAGCTTCTGTTTTTTGTTCAGCTTCTGCCGTGCTGTCAGATTTGTTCCCTGCACCACCGGTCACAAATTTAGACACCAAATCTTCGATTTCCATCGTACCTTGGGTATTACCAATTTGGTCACCACGTTTTAAGAAGTTGACACCACCACCCGGTACAATTTTCAAATATTTCTCGCCCAACAAACCATTGGTTGCCACCATAATGTAAGCATCTTCATCGATATTGGTGATGGATTTCATGTTAGCAATCAGTTGCTGTTCCATTTCTTTTTGTTTCGCAGGTGTTGCTGCTTCATAGTCTGATGTGTAACGCAGCTCTTCGAGTGCATTCTTTTGCACTTCTTTTAATTGTTCTGCGTTATAAGAGGTTAATGAGCCATCCATAATCAGATGTGCTGTCACTAAACGCGTCACAGGATCGAGTTTCAACGATTCCACTTGACCGACTTTGACACCACTTAAGGTGACTTTGGCACGGGGTTTAATCCCGTTTACATTTTCAAATGTCGCGGTCAATTCATAACTGTCTTCGATGTTATTGCCGACCAAACCACTCACACGCATCGCCAAGAAGAAAATAGCGATAGCAAAAAGAATGACAAAAAAACCGACGGCCAGTTCACTCGTACGTGATTTCATTAAATACCTCCGAACATGACCGCAGTCAACACGAAATCTGATCCTAAAACACACAACGAAGAATACACGACTGTACGTGTGGTCGACGTTGCAATACCTTCTGAAGTTGGGACACAGGCATAACCCTGATAGACCGCAATCCAAGTACAAATTAATGCAAAAACAAAACTTTTGATGATGGTGCCATTAAAGACGTCTTTAAAGAATTGCACACTGTTCTCGATGCCACTCCAATAAGAGCCTTCATCTGCACCTAAAAAATCAACACCCACCAATTTACCGCCCATGATGCCGACCGCAGCGAAAATCACCGACAACATTGGCAAGCTAAAAATACCAGCCCAAAGTCGAGGCGAGATCACTCGTTTTAATGGATCGACCCCGATCATTTCCATACTCGACAACTGCTCAGTGGCTTTCATCAAACCAATTTCAGCCGTCAAAGCAGAACCTGCACGACCTGCAAAGAGTAAAGCCGCAACCACAGGTGCAAGTTCACGCAGTAAAGTCAGTGCAACGGCTGTGCCGAGCATCGCTTCACTACCAAAGGTCGACAGAATGCTATACATCTGCAAACCCAGTACCGAGCCAATAAATAAGCCAGATACCACAATAATCAGTAATGAAAGCACACCAACACGGTACATCTGATAAATAAACAATTTCACGCCAAGTAAAGTCGGCATGGAAAAAAGAATCTGCAGCAACATAATGGTTGCTACGCCGATTCCTCGAACACGTTCAATGACGCGTCTACCTAATGCGGCAATAGCATTCATGAACGAACCTCATGATTTAAATAGGGCTGATGACTGAATTGATAATCGACCGGACCTTCTACCGAACCCGTCAAGAACTGCTTCACAAAAGGCGAAGCATGTGCTTTTAACTGCTCAGGTGTTCCCTCGCCCTGCACTTTCCCTTCAGCCACCACATAGATGTAATCTGCAATTGATAAGGTTTCAGCTACATCATGCGAGACAATAATAGTGGTTAAATCTAAAGCTTCACGTAGCGAACGAATCAAGCGGGTTAAAACCCCCATCACAATCGGGTCCTGCCCTGCAAAGGGTTCGTCATACATGATCAGCTCAGGATCGAGTGCAATTGCACGGGCCAAAGCCACACGACGATTCATACCACCTGAAAGTTCAGAAGGCATCATTTGTTCTGCACCGCGTAAACCAACAGACTCTAATTTCAACGCAACAATTTCAGCGATCAAATGCTCTGGCAACTTGGTATGCGCACGAATGGGAAAGGCTACGTTTTCGTATACCGACATATCGGTAAATAATGCGCCGCTCTGAAACAACATCCCCATACGCGCACGCGCAGCGAAGAGCTCCTGACGTGACATCTGTGCAATGTCCTGCCCATCAAGCAACACTTCTCCATTATCGGGAGTCAATTGACCACCAATTAAACGGAGTAAAGTCGTTTTACCTGTACCAGATGGACCCATAATTGCAGTGATCTGACCACGACGAATTTTTAAACTGACATTGTCATAAATGACGCGCTCTCCTCGCTTAAAACTCAGGTTTTTCACTTCGATCAGTGCCTGAGTCTGAGAAGACGTTTGATTATTCATAGCTGAGGATTTTCCTGCATTTTTTTCAGCATGCATACTATAAAGGATTGAAGTTTAAAATGTTACCATTGCATGAGCGCATATCCCTGCATTCCATCAGGTAAATTGTTTTTTATTATTAATGCGATTTTATAAAGGGTGTTTTCAACCCAATAGAAGAATTTAGTTAAAATAATTGTATATATAGTAAACGATATTACACAATAAGAGTGTCAAACCGATATAAGGCATAAGTACCTCGATCATCACTGTACGCATATTTGCCAACGCGTTTCCGTTCATATTAATTATCATTAAACACATAAAGTTTGATCAAGTATAGTCAAATCATTATAAAACCAATACAATGGTGCAATGAGTTATTCAGAACATTTTAGACGTAAAATTTTAGCTAAGCTTGAGGAAGGTTATTCTATTCGAGCGGTAGCTGCACAATTTGAAATTAATAAAAATACCATTGTTGAATGGAAGAAACGTATAGAGATTAAAAAAACTCGTGTACGTAAACCTTCTAAAATTAACGATGATGCTTTACGTGCAGATGTTGAAAAGTATCCTGATGCTTATCAATATGAACGTGCTGCACGTTTTAATTGTGGTGTTTCATCTATTGGTGCTGCATTAAAGCGCTTAAATATTACAGTTAAAAAAAGACGTTAAGCCATCCTAAAGCAGATACAAAGCTTAGGGATAAATTTATTCAGCAAGTGAATGAATTAGAAAAAAACCACCCGATTATTTATCTGGATGAAAGTGGTTTTAAGTCACATGATTACAGACCTCATGGCTACTCACGAAAAGGAGTACCCTGTCTAGGGCAATATAATTGGCAATTAAAGAATCAGACCAATGCCATTGGAGCAATCCATAAAGGGTATTTATTTTCAGTCGGTTTATTTGACTGCAAAATCAATTCAGATGTTTTTCATTTTTGGATTGAGCAATTCCTCATACCAGCATTACCAGAAAATAGTGTAGTGGTTATGGATAATGCAGCATTTCATAAAAGAGCAGATATTCAGGAGTTATTGGAACAACAAGGGCATAAAATTCTTTGGCTTCCTGCATACAGCCCTGATTTAAATCCTATAGAACAGATGTGGGCATGGGTTAAACGTAAGCGTAAAGAATGGTTGATCGACTCAGTCGATGAGTTATTTCAAGTTTTTTTCGAATCCTGTATGAATAATAAAGTAGTTTGACTATATACATTTTTCTGATTAAAAAGCTAATTTAAATCCATAAAAAAAACCGGTGTTTCCACCGGTTTTTTCGATATTTCTTTCGAAATTCAATTAGTCATTGAATTTACGACGTGGACGATCTTCACCGAAAGTGCGTTCGCCACGTGGTTTATCATCACCGAAACGTTTTGGACGGTCATCGCCGAAACGTTTTGGACGATCTTCACCAAATGAACGTTGAGGACGGTCACCGTTGAATTCACGACGTGGACGATCTTCACCAAATGAACGTTTTGGACGATCGCCATAACCTTCACGAGCTGGTTTGTAATCTACACGGTTACCACGGTTGTCATCGTTAGAACGACGGTCAAAACCACCTTCACGACGTGGACGATCGCTGTTAAATTCGCGACGTGGACGATCTTCAAAACCGCCTTCACGACGTGGACGATCGTTGTTAAATTCGCGACGTGGACGATCTTCGAAACCGCCTTCACGACGCGGACGATCGTTGTTAAATTCGCGACGTGGACGATCTTCGAAACCGCCTTCACGACGTGGACGATCATTGTTGTATTCGCGACGTGGACGATCTTCGCCACCAAATGATGGACGCTCACCACGAGGTTTATCATCATAGCTACGACGTGGACGATCATCACCGCCTTCACGACGTTTGAAGTTTGATTCACCTTCAAAACGGCGACCGCCACCGAAACCACCTCGACCACCTCGACCGCCATCACGACGACCACGACCGCCATCACGGCTACCGCGTGCAGGAGGTGGAGATGGCTCAAGACCTTCAATTTCAGATACATTTAAACGTGCATCTAAGAAGTCTTCTAAAGCACGGATTTTACCGCGTTCACGGTAAGTCGCTAAAGTAATCGCGTTACCAGTACGACCCGCACGACCTGTACGACCGATACGGTGTACATAGTCTTCGTTCTTCATTGGAAGACCGAAGTTAATTACGTGAGAAATTGTTGGTACGTCTAGACCACGTGCAGCAACGTCAGTCGCAACTAAGATTTTTGCACGGCCTTCACGAATGCTACGTAAACGACGGTTACGCACAGTTTGTGGCATAGCACCGTGAAGTGCTACAACAGAGTGACCTGCTTCAGCAAGTTCTTCAGCCAACATATCTGTATCTTCTTGAGTAGATGCGAATACAACCGCTTGATCTACAGACTCATCAGATAACCAGTGAGTAAGAAGTTTTTTCTTGTGTTCGAAACCGTCAGTCCAGTGAAGTGTCTGAGTAATATCAGTATTTGTAGAGTGACCAGTTTCAATCGCAATACGCTGTGGATCATTCATCATGCGTTCTGCAAGTGTAATGATACGCGGCGCAAATGTTGCAGAGAACATTAATGTTTGTTTACGGTTAGCAGCCAAGTCGCTGATCGCTTCTAGGTCTTCAGAGAAACCTAAGTCAAGCATACGGTCAGCTTCGTCAACGATTAACGCATCAACGTTGTCTAATTTAATTTGACGACGGTTAACAAGGTCAAGTAAACGACCTGGAGTCGCTACGACAACTTGTGCACCTTTAAGCTGTTGGATTTGTTTACCGAAAGGCATACCACCCATGATTGCAGCAATACGAACACCTTTCATGTGGCGTACTAAAGCAATTGCGTCTTGGCTTACCTGTTGAGCCAATTCACGAGTAGGACAAAGTACAAGAATAGAAGGTGCAGTAACCGCTTTCATGCGATCTTTGAAAGACATCAATGTGTCTTGACCAGCTAATGCATTCACAGTTGGGAGTAAGAATGCAGCAGTTTTACCAGAACCTGTTTGGCTTGATACAAGAAGGTCTTTACCATCCAATGCAGCTGGAATTGATTGTTCTTGCACTGGAGTCGGAGTTGTAAAACCTAGACCTTGTAATGCTAGTTGTAAAGATTCATGTAAAGGAAAATCAGCAAAAGTTTTGCTCATAGAGTATTTCACCCCAAAAGTGGGTGCTCCATTAAAAATATAAATTCAGATGGACATCGGCAAAAAGCGGCACAGCAAAAGACGCTGAAAATATAGAATCAGCGGCGATCCGAGAACGACGATGCGTATAACGCACACATGATTACAGCCGCAACCTGAAGGAATCGCTTAGCGATTGGGTGGGGCGCGAAATATCGTCCTCTCTTTGGACCGGAACGCGCATACACAATGATAGAAGAGAATGTTCAGGTAATGAACGAAATTTAGTGCGTGCGGGGATTATAGCAGAAAGTTTTTAAATGTCACCTGTTTTAGTCAACTTCAGAATATTTTTTGTAAGAAGCTTTAAATTATAGGTGTTTAAGTTATTATTTTTGACCGATTAGACAAAAATAAAGCCCTCATAAAGAGGGCTTTATTTCATTATTCTGTCAATAAACTCGAACTATGCGTTCTATTATTTAGCAGCTTCACCCCAAGCTGGAACTACAGCTTGCATAAGCGGTTTAAGCATTTTCATAGAACATGCAAGTACTTGACCATTGTCCATTGAGTCGTTACCACCACGAGCATCAACCACAGTACCACCCGCTTCTTTCACAATAAGTTCACCCGCAGCGATATCCCATGGTTTCAAACCTAGTTCGAAATAACCATCGAAACGACCAGCAGCAACATATGCTAGATCAAGAGCAGCAGAACCTGAACGACGGTATTGAGCACCGGCTTCAGTCACATTTAACAATGAGTTGAAATGGTTTTTCGCATAAGAAACCACTTCGCCATTACGAATTTTACGATACGCATGACCCACTGAAAGGAAAGTATTTTCTAAGCTGTCTTTTACATTTACACGAATACGGCGTTGGTTCATCATCGCACCGCGACCACGGCTTGCAGAGAACAACTCATCTTTCACAGGGTCATAAATAACACCGTGTTGAGTTACACCTTTATGTTGAACTGCGATAGAGATACAGAAATGTGGAACACCATTAACGAAGTTTAATGTGCCATCAAGTGGGTCGATGATCCAACACCAATCAGCGTCGTGACCTTTGCCTTCTTGAAGACCGAACTCTTCGCCTAGGAAACTGTGATTTTTATAGCTTTTACGTAGGGTATCGATAGTCAATTGTTCCAAATAACGGTCTACACGCGTTACTGGACCATCAATTCCTTTTTCTTCGACTTGTAGATCGAGTTTATGACGATTTTGATGCGCTTTTAAAAGCTCTTGACCAACTAATTGAGCCGCACGCGCAGCCATAACCACCATAGGTTCCATTGAACACCCACTACAAATTTGAAGATACTGATAAAGAATAATGCATAAAAGCCCTTATATCTTATCAAATATAAGGGCTTTTAGGGAAAAAATGTTTCTAAAAATTAGAAAATCAACAAACCACAGTTTGCTTATGTTTTAGCCAGCTTAGTGTCACAGAAGCGCTAATGCCTTCAGCATCCAGTCCAGCCTGATGCAACATTTGAGCATGTGTTGCTTGATGCATGAACTCGTCAGCCAAACCTAAATTCAGCACAGGCTTAACCACGCCGGCTTGGGCTAAATATTCATTTACTGCACTGCCCGCACCCGCCATGACGGCATGCTCTTCAACTGTCACAAACAGTTGCGTGCTTGCCGCGATTTGATCGATCAACTGTGTATCTAAGGGTTTCACGAAGCGCATATTAATCACACGCACAGCCACATCTAGCTTTGTCGCTAAAGCCTGTCCTGCCTCTAGTGCCGCTTGAACACGGCTACCAAATGCCAATATAGAAATGGTGTCATCTTGCTGATCATTGAAGTTTGCAAGAATTTCACCACGGCCAATTTCAAGCTCAGTCATCTCTTGCTGAATCTCAACACCCAATCCATTACCACGTGGGTAACGTACCGCCGCTGGGCCTTTATACAAATAAGCCGTATGCAACATTTGACGACATTCATTTTCGTCTTTCGGCGCCATGATCACCATGTTTGGCACGGTACGCATAAAAGCATAATCATATGCACCCGCATGCGTTGGACCATCTTCACCAACCAAGCCTGCACGGTCGATGCCAAATGTCACATCAAGATTTTGCAAAGCGACGTCATGAATCAGTTGGTCATAACCACGTTGCAAGAAGGTTGAATAGATTGCAACAACCGGTTTCACTCCTTCACAGGCCATACCTGCTGCCAAAGTCACCGCATGTTGTTCTGCAATGGCAACATCAAAGAAGCGCTCAGGGAACTGCTTGGCAAATTGCACCATGCCTGAGCCTTCACACATCGCTGGAGTAATCGCTAATAAACGTTCATCCTGTGCTGCTTCATCACATAACCACTGACCAAAAACATCTGAATATTTCGGTGCAGTTGCCACTGCAGCAGGTGCATTCACTTTACTGATGGCATGGTATTTGATTTGATCTGCTTCGGCAGGTGCAAAGCCTTTACCTTTTTTGGTATAGACATGCACTAAACGTGGGCCTTTGCGTTTTTTTAAGGCTTCAAACACATGAGTCAATTGTTCAACATCGTGCCCATCAAAAGGACCAAAGTAGTCAAAACCAATGGCTTTAAATAAGTTATCTGCAGCATCGGTCGCAGCACAATGTAAACGTGAGTTATACGCCCATTCAGGATGCGGTTGAATATAGGCTTCTCCATTTTCCGAAATATTAACCGATTGACCACTTTCCCAAATCGCAGCCAAATGTTTGGCAAAACCACCGGTACTGCATGAGATCGACATATCGTTGTCGTTCAATACCACCATGAGGTCAGCATTGTGTGCCACCGCATCGTTCATTGCTTCAAAAGCCATGCCCGCTGTCATCGCGCCATCACCCACGATTGCAACCACATGACAGGGATCTTGCTTGAAACGACGTGCCAATGACATCCCAAGACCAGCAGAAATCGCTGTTGATGAATGGCCTACGCCAAAGGTATCAAATTCAGATTCTTCACGGGCAGGAAAAGCAGCTAAACCATCTTTGGCACGAATCGTCACTAATTGTTCACGACGACCGGTTAAGGCTTTATGCGGATAGGCTTGATGACCCACATCCCAAATCAGACGATCACGTGGCGTATCAAAACAGTAATGTAATGCCACGGTTAATTCGATCACCCCAAGATTGGCACCAAAATGCCCACCACTTTGTCCGGCCGCATACAAAATAAATTGACGTAACTCATCCGCCACTTGCTCTAATTGGCTGCGCTCGAGTAAACGAAGTTGTTGAGGATGGTTAATCGTATCCAGCAACGGTGTTACAGGGCGTTGAGATGGTATTTCTTTATACAGCATAATGTGGCAAAGCCTTCTAAAGCCTGGCAAATTCCTAAGCTCGGTCTAAATGGGTAACTCGATCATATCGTCGAATTGTATCACCTTACAATCAGCCAAACTTGTAGCGATGTAATTTTTAGCAATGATCTCGTTGGGGAGATTTTGAATGAGTCAGATTATCCTGAATAATCTTCCTATTTATCAACTATTATCGTTCGCTTTATACAAAAAAGAAAATGTTCTGCATAAATTCGTCGTTGCAATTCTACCAATGTCCAAGCATTACGCTATACTTTAGCCAATTTATAATCGAATAAACGGGTTAAGCAGTGCCTATAGAATTTGTCGCAACGTCAAGATTACCGACCGCTTTTGGTGAATTCAATATTACGGTTTTTCAGGATCCTGAAACCGGTGAAGAACATGTCGCACTCTCTAAAGGACTAGAACAAGCTCCCACTGAACCTGTGTTAGTACGTATCCACTCCGAATGCCTGACTGGTGATGCCTTCGCTTCACTCAAATGTGACTGTGGCCCACAACTTCAAGCCACCCAAAAATTAATTAATGAAGCGGGTCAAGGGGTGATTTTATATTTACGCCAAGAAGGTCGCGGTATTGGTTTAACCAATAAAATCCGTGCCTATGCCCTACAAGACCAAGGCCATGACACAGTGGATGCCAATTTATTATTGGATCTTCCTGCCGATGCACGTCGTTATGATATGTGTCCTATCATGTTGAATCATCTCAACATTACTGCAGTGCGTCTAATTACCAATAACCCATTAAAAATTGAAGCGCTCCAAGAGCAAGGGGTGAATGTCGTTGATCGTGTTCCGCTTACTGTGGGTTTAAATCCATTCAACGAACAATATTTAAAAACCAAACATGATCGTATGTCGCATATGTATCAAAAGGATGATTTTTAAAAATCCTTTAAATTTCCCATAAATTAATCCCTCCAAACCTCCCTTTACAAAAGGGAGGCTTCCCCCTCTTTATTAACATAGGTATCTACACAAATCCCAAGTTTTGGGTTAAATTGAAGAGCATGCTCTTCAATTTAATATCTCCCATCTTGATACACGTCTCGTCAGACGATACAACGCCCTCGTAAAGCTTAATATGAATC
>NZ_VOZT01000024.1:0-50251 GCF_013419625.1 Acinetobacter sp. YH12070
TGAGCCATGATCAAACTCTTCAGTTTAAAATCAATAGTACATATAGTGTACCAATCTTGGCTCATCAATTACTGACAAAAATTTGCTCAAATAAACTTCGAGTAATTTCTACCATCAATCAATGAAAATAATTTCGATCAATCAATCAGTAAAAATCCACACAAGTTGTTCTTCATAATCTCTTAATGATCTTCTTAATGCTTCGTCAGCAAATAAGAAAACAACATCAAACAACTCAAAACCTTACGTTTATTACTGTCTGCGTTGGTATGCAGCGTATTCTATAGAGTTTCAAAACAAACACAAGCCCCTATCATAGAAATTTCTATAATATTTTGCTTGAATGTATATTTTTTAAACTAAATGCAATTTATTGCTTATTTAAAGATCAATATATCCACATATTTTGCTTTATGAAAGACGAATTTTATAATTCTTGGTGATTTTTATATTCTTCAATCTAAAAAGCCCGTAATTCAACGGACTTTTCAAATAACGCGGATTTCAAGAAAACTAATAAAGTTACGAAAGTAACTTTAGTTTGCTTGCTCAGCCAACCAACTCATGAATTTTTGTCGTTCAGCTTTACTAGCCTTCTGCCAAAGCTGAATTAATTGTTGATCTACTCCATTTTGATGAACAGCTATATTTTTTGGAGCAGCTACAGGAACGGCTACGTTCGTTGGCTTTACTGTTACGGATTGTGCATAAACAGGTGCCGGTTGATTTTCTGGCACAGCTTCTTTCTTCGCAAAATCTACGGCATTACCCAATACACCATTGGAGAAAATCGATTTTTGTTCTTTCTTTGCCCCAGCTTGCTGCACAAGTAATTGATTAGATTTGTCATACAACCCAAATATTGGTTGGTCTTTATATTTTTGCGCAGCATCAAAATCTTTTGGTGCATTGACTAGACCCAAACGATACTCTTGACCATCAATCAGTGCTGGAGTACGAATAGCGGCAACACCTGACTTTAATATATCGTGCGAATTATCAGCATGTTGAAAAAATTCGCTATAACGTACCGTTAATAGGTTTTCACCTGCATCTAGCTTATATTTCTCGGTAGATCGAAATAAACCACCAGTAACTTCTTGATCATTAACTGCAACTATTTTGATTTCTTCCGGAACAGTCAAAGTTACAGCTGCAAATCCTGCACTACTTAACATCAGCGCTGCAGCAGCAACAGTTAATCTTAAAGTCATCATTATCACTCTTTATCAATTATTTAGTTTCGATTGCACTATGCAATGCATATGTGACAATCTTATGACATCTAACAATCACTGTATATTTAGTTTCAAGACATTATTTTGATATTCATTCAAGAATTTTGCATATAAAAAAAGGATGCTTAATACATCCTTTTTAATTCAACACACCATCATTACTTGAATGTTTTGAATCGTTCTTCATCTGCAATAAAGGTTTTTTCACCTGGAGGTGCTTCAATCGAACCGAAAACAAGTTGTGCACGTAGTTTCCATTGATCTGGCACATCAAATGCCGCAGCTGTTTCAGCATCAACAATTGGATTGTAATGTTGTAATGACGCACCAATATTTTTTTCAGCCAAAGCAGTCCAAGTAGCAAATTGAGCAATCGCCGTTGAGTGTTCAGACCATACTGGGAAATTATCTGCATAAAGTGCAAATTGTTCTTGGAGAGCTTTTACTACAGCCTGATCTTCATAAAATAATGCTGTACCAAAACCTGCTGCAAAACTATTAATCTTGCCATTAGTTCCTTCAAATGCATCTGCAGGTACAATTTTACGTAAAGTTTCACGTACGATATTCCAGAATTTTTGATGTGCATCACCAAACAGAATAACGACACGAGACGTTTGAGAGTTAAATGATGACGGACTTAAACGTACTGCATTTTTAATGGTTTGCTCAATTTCATCTTGCGATAAAGTAACGTTATTACCAATAGAATAGATTGTGCGACGTTGTTCGATTTGATTCAAGAATGACATTACAAGACCTCTTTTTATTTTCAATTAGCTGACTAAGTTGAGATTTATAATAGGTGATGTTTTTAACAGTTGCATGACTATATTTACAACATTGTGTCTTATTTCTAGAACAATCAGTTGCAAGCATCTAAATACCTACAACTCACTTACATTCAGATTTTGGTTTCACTGATTTAGAATGCAGAGATCAAAGCAACTTACAGAACATAGAAATTACTCATAAATTCTAAACTGATCTTGATCTTCTGGTTCTAAACGTTCAGGCGCTTGACCTTCAATTGAACCAAAGACTAACTGCGCACGAAGCAGCCATTGTTTTGAAATATTAAAGTGTTCGGCAACGGCATAATCAATGTGTGGATTATAGTGTTGTAAACATGCGCCTAAACCTGCATCTGCGATCGAAGTCCATACTGCGAATTGCGCCATGCCAGACGTTTGCTCCGACCACACTGGAAAATCTTCTGCACTTAATGGCACTTTCTTTTGTAATTGTTGAATCACAACTTGATCTTCATAGAAAAGTACAGTTCCCAGGCCAGCTGCACACTGATCTATTTTGAGCGCCACACCTTCAAAAATATAACTCGCAACATTCTTGCGTTGTACGTCTTTTACAATGTCCCAAAATTTTTGATGAGATTCGCCAAATAAAACCACAATACGTGTGCTTTGCGAATTATATGCAGATGGACAGCTTCTTACGGATTCTTGAATCAGTTCCGCCAAATAAGCCTGACTGTAATGCACCTTCTTTCCAAGCTTGTAGATACTACGACGTTTCTTTAGTTGGTCGACAAATGACGCTTCTACTTCTTGTTCGGTAGTTTTCTTTTTTAATTTAAAATCTTTAGTGATATCCGCAGTCAATACATGACCAATTTTATCGAGTAACGCCACCCTAAACACCCCAAAGCAATTTTTATATATAACAATAATTCCTTACTTATTCTAAGGGTATATCAGGCTGAATTTTGACTATGATTTATTCACATGTTGCTTTTTAAATCAATCAGTAAGCTCAAAAACAAAAAACTCCGCATTTTGCGGAGTTTATGTGACATTTAACGCATTTTATTTATCAGTTTCAAATAATGCTGCGACAAATGATTTTGCTGAGAATGGACGCAAGTCATCAATTTTCTCACCTACACCAATAAAACGAATTGGCACATGGGTCCGGCTTGCAATATTAAATAACACACCACCTTTTGCTGTACCATCAAGCTTAGTAATAGTTAGACCTGTAAGCCCTACTGCCTCGTCAAACATTTCAACTTGGTTAATAGCATTTTGACCTGTGCCTGCATCTACCACTAACATCACTTCATGCGGAGCTGTAGCATCAATTTTTTGCATTACACGTTTTACTTTAGACAACTCTTGCATGAGGTGTCCTTTGTTGTGTAAACGACCTGCAGTGTCTGCAATCAGCACATCTACGCCTTTTGCACGAGCACTTTCAAATGCATCAAAAATAACAGATGCAGAATCTGCACCATGACCTTGCGCCACAACGGCAATATTATTGCGTTCGCCCCAAATTTGTAATTGTTCTGTGGCTGCTGCACGGAATGTATCACCAGCAGCCAACATTACTTTTTTACCTTCACCTTGTAAGCGTTTCGCTAATTTACCAATCGTGGTGGTTTTACCCACACCATTTACACCAACAACCAAAATCACATACGGATTTTTATTGCTGTCGATATGTAGCGGTTTAACACGTGGTGCAAGTAATGCCACCAGTTCTTCTTGAAGCGCTTTATATAAAGAGTGCGAATAGATTAAATCGCCACGTTCAGTACGTTCAGTTAAGTTCGCAATAATCGTTTTGGTTGCATCGACACCAATGTCAGCAACCAAAAGTTGCTCTTCAACTTCCTCTAAAAGTTCATCGTCAATTTCCTTCCCACCGATCAGGATATTCACCATGCCGTCTGCTAAGTTCTTACGTGACTTTGCTAGACCTTCTTTCATACGACTAAAGAAGCCGCCTTTCACCTTCGAATCTTCAGTTTCTGACTCTGTTTCTTGTAATGGTGCAGCAACTTCTTGCTGCACTTTCGGTGTCTCGATAATCGGCACATTTACCGCAGGTAAACTCGGTAGCGTGACATCGTCATCACCGATATCAGCATCAATCAAAAATTTATTCTGCCCATGAGATTGCTGTTGCATGCCGAATCCTTGAAAAGCACTGCGTTAAAAAAACCGATTCTATCATAAGTTATCTTAAATTGAGTCGCTACACGCCTGTCAGAGCGAAGCACACTAAAAAACAACATGTTGAACTTGCAATCAAAATTAACTTTAGGAAAACTAGATAGCTATAAAATGCATTTTAATGGATTCCTTTGTGTCCCATAAAAACAGATTTTCTCCTTGTCTTTTTAAAACTTTATTTCGCTCTGCGCTTCCTATCTGTGTCATTAGCAGTTGCCTTTGGTCTGCAACTCATCTACATGCAGACACACGTACCCAATTAACACGTAGCACCTTTGAAACCACACTTAAAAATGGCTTAAAGGTCATTATCCGTGAAGACCACCGTGCGCCGATGGTAATGACCCATATTTGGTATCGTGTTGGCAGTAGTGATGAGTCGGGCAATCTATTAGGGATCTCCCACGCGCTCGAACATATGATGTTTAAAGGAACCACCAAAGTTCCTAATGATGAATTTACACGTCTCAGCCGTATCTATGGCGGCAGCATCAACGCTGCAACCTTTACCAATTACACCAATTATTATCAGTTGTATCCAAAAGCCTATTTTCCTATGGCGCTGGAGCTCGAAGCGGATCGTATGAGTAATTTACGATTGCAACAACAAGATTTCGAGCCTGAAATTAAAGTGGTTATGGAAGAACGCAGACAGCGTACAGATGATAACCCTCGTTCTTTGGCTTATGAACGTTTCAAATGGATCTCTTACCCAACCAGTCACTATCGTCAACCCGTCATTGGACACATGAAAAATCTGCAAAACATCAAATTAGCAGATTTAAAACAGTGGTATAAAGATTGGTATACCCCAAACAACGCCATTTTGGTGATTGTCGGTGATGTCGATGCCGAAGCAGCAATACGTCAAGTTCAAAAATACTTTGGTGATATTCCATCACGTAAAACACCTGATCGTAACGATGTGATGGAATTCGAACGTGTGGGCTATCGTCACATGGAACTAAATTTGCCCGTACAAGTGCCCAATTTGTATATGGCGTGGAATGTACGCTCACTGGCTACCGCAAAAAATCCACAAGATGCTTATGCACTCAATATTATTCGCAATATTTTAGACAGTGGGATCTCATCTCGCCTACAAGACAAACTGGTACGAGATAGAAAATTACTCACGGCTGTAAGCGTTTCTTATGATCCATACAATCGTGGAGACAGCTTGTTTACCATTTCAGCACTCCCTGCCGATGGCGTCAAAATGGAACAAGCGCAAAAAGCTATACAAGATGAAATCGACACTTTAAAAACAGAATTAGTCAAAACACCTGAAGTTGAACGTATCACCACACGTTTTGTCTCCAATTTAGTCTATAACCAAGATGACATCAGCAGCCAAGCCAAGACTATCGGTAACTTAGAAGTCAATGGGCTCAGTTTCAGGCTAATGGACGAATTACCAAAATTATATGAAAACGTCAGCGCACAGGATATTCAACGTGTCGCCAATGCGTATTTTGTCCGAGAAAATTTAAGCACCATGTATCTACTTCCAGAACAGACGGAGGTTCCAACAACCTCAAATAAAGCAGATCAAACAGTAAAATCCGCTCAAACGGAAGTTGTTATTCCAGAGCAACAAATCAGCTCAACCCAAAACACAGATAGCGTCTTGTAAGGATTAGTGATGACTATTACGAAAATTTTATCCCTAAGCTTACTCACTGCGTTTGGCTCAATCCTCCATGCAGAAACATATACGGAAAATGTTCCTGACCTCAACGATAATCCGAGCCAATTACAATCTATCCCCATGCTGCAAAGTTTAAAGAATTTACAGATTGATAAAGACTACCGTGCTCCACTTGTTCAAGTGCTGAAAAACCGAAATGGTGTGAATAGCCTGTTTGTTGAATCGCAAGATCTACCCATGGTGGATATTCAACTGACCTTTAATGCAGGTTCTGCTCGTGATGAAGAAGTCGGAAAAGGCTTGTATGGTGTTGCCAACATGGCTGCACGTTTAATCGATGAAGGCACAGAAAAATACAATGCAACGCAAATTGCCTCGGTTTTTGACCAAACAGGTGCTCAATTTAGCGTGCAAGCACATCGAGATATGTTTGTCGCTCGGTTACGCGTATTGTCAGACCCTAAAAAATTAGAACCTGCTTTAAGTATGATGATGGACGTGATTAAAAATGCGACTTTTAAAACCTCCAGTCTCAACTTAGCACTCAGCAATAACCAAGCTGGTCAGAAACAACTCCAAGAAAGCCCAAGTCGCTTAATGAATATTCGTTTCTATCGGGCTGTATACGGCACACATCCTTATGCAGAACCGATTACGGGAACCAATGGCAGTATCAAAAAAATAACACCAGACATTTTAAAGAAGTTTCGTGATCAATTTTTAGTTGCTCAAAACATGAATATTGCCATTACAGGTAAACTCAGCAAAAAAGAAGCACAAAACCTTGCTGAACGTATTTCTGGAAACTTAAACCAAGGTGAAAAAGCCAAAGCGCTTGCACAACCAGAAGAAAAACAAGGCTTTGATATTATCCATCTTCCCTACAATTCCACCCAAGCCAACGTCATATTTGGACATTTAGGCACCACACGCGATAACAAAGATCGATTAGCCTTAGAAGTAGCCAATCGAATGTTTGGCGGTGGTGGTTTTAACTCGGTCCTCATGCAAGAGCTTCGTGTTAAACGTGGTTATACTTATGGTGCCTATAGTGCATTTAGCTTTAGCCAAGCACCCGGAATCTTTAGTTTTAGCTATGGAACACGTCAAGATCAGCTTATAGATAGTATTCGAGTGGCACATAAGGCTTTTAATGATTTTGTCAAAATGCCTATTGATCAAAAACAAATGGAAGAAACCAAAGCCGGTATGCTGCGTGCTTTTCCAAATAATTACAGCAGTAATGCAACGATCAATGCACAGCTTGGTCTATTGGGCTTTTATCAACAAGACCCAGATTATTTGACCCAGTACCCTAAATTACTGGAAAAAATAACTGTAGCTGATGTACAAAATGCGGTTCGTACCTATATGCACCCTGAAAATATGACGGTGATTGTGGTCAGTAAAACCTTAGATAAAAATGAAGTACAGCAGATATTGGAGGATAATGTACAAGCCACTCCAACGAAGATAATCCCTGCGACTAAGGCTGTTCCTCTGCCAAAGCCGGAAGTTGATGTGCCCGCACAGATTCCATCTGATAAGCATGCATCAATTTAAGATAAGCACCCACACGAATGCGATCTTGCTGTCTCAGTAGCATCGCCATTTCCTGTGTTTCAGGATAACTTTGCTGCAACGCAAGTCGTGACACGTTTTGGTATTGCTGTACAGAAATAGGACGATATAAGGCAATCACAGCCAATACCAAAATCACCACGATCATGACTGAAACAAAGATATTATAAATTTGCTCAAGCTGTATTTTAGATTTGAATTGAATAATTTTTTCTAAATCAATAGTCATACACTACCTCAGGTTCAAAGTAGTGTATGGCTGACGTTCAAGAAGTTCAAGTCACAGCGCTTAAAACTGCATCAGTCCACTGTTTCAGTCTGTGAGTTAGCTAAACAATTTACTGAATAATGGTACGTATCACCGCAAAATAAAGAATCAATGCAATAATCGCCAAAACGATAAATACTGCAAAAATACTCATTCCACCCTCTGCATGCGCAGGATGTAAATCATCATCATCGGCGATTTTGAGTAATTCACCATTGTATGCATTGTAAAATTCTAAGCGCTGTCCCTTATCTAAATCCCGTGTGAAATCATATACACGTTTGCGCTGTGCCAAACCAAAATCCCCTAAATGAATTTCTTGATGAAAAATTGCGTCATCAAGATTGCGACGATGTAGATGTGCCAACTCCACAATTTGCGCTAATGTCGGAGGATAATCTAAAGTTAAACCGTCTAAAACTCTTGTCATTTTACTTCTCCTTATTATCTACAACTTCTTATGATAGTATTTTACTCACGAAAACAATTGTCCATTGTTTAATCATGTAAACTATAGCAAATTAGAAATATTTACGTGAATAGTTGACAATTCAAGATAATTGTAATATTAGTTTAATAATACTTAGTTATATTAGTTAATAGGGCTAAAGAATGGGCCCTTAATGATCATAATTAGAATAAGGAGTTAAATATGATTCAACAATTCTCTCAACATGAACTCGAACATGTATACGCAAATGCGGTGAACACAATTCAGTCTCAAATGAACTTCAGCGATGCAGTTCACGAATTGGAAGATGCAGCTCGTGCTGGACATGGTAAAGCAGCGTTATTTTTGGCTGAACTTTATTATCAAGGCTTCCGCGTAGAACGTGACTCACTCAAAGCGCAATATTGGCAGAACATGGCCACCTTGCAAGCATAACAAAACGTCACTAAGGTGGCGTTTTTTTACACCCTTCAACTTTTGACTACATAAATTCTTACAATCCAGTTCAAAGCTTACACAGCTTTTTCATAAGAATTTCCTACAATAGGAGCAACATCAACAACACGCTGCATATGATGTCTAAATTAAAGCAATATAAACCTATTCCAAAAGATTTATTTTTCAAAATTAGTATTTTAAAAACCATGATGTACTGTGGAGTCCTTTGGGGTCTCTACCACCAACAAGGTTGGGCAATGACCAGCGATCAAGATCATATTATCTTCCCGTTTTGGCTAAATGGCATTCAAGCGCATAAATATGCCAAAAAGCATTGGCCCAACTACACTCCACGACGCATTACACCAGAAGATTTTGAGGCATCGCTATTACCAACATTGACACGCCTTAAAGTTATCCCTGCGTTGCATAGCTCTAGCCACATCCGTCTCAAGCTCACAACATCACAAATGCGTTTATTCTTTTTTAACCAAGATAAGATTCAAATGGCATAAAACCCTCAGTGCATGTTTGACCTCTGCATGCACTGAAAAGTATTTGCTTTTTTCAAATTTCGCGCTAATTTAAATTAAACAAAAACTACTATAAAGGAATGAAAATATGACTACAGTTGCCCAAGTACTTAAAGACAAAGCTTATCAAGAAATTTACACCATCACCCCAGATGCGACTGTACTCGAAGCCATTTCCCTGATGGCACAAAAAGGCATTGGTGCCCTCGTTGTGACCCATGAAGGCACAGTTGTTGGGATTTTGTCTGAGCGTGATTACACACGTAAAATCGCCCTGATGGAAAGAACATCTTTCGATACCTCTGTCAGCGAAATTATGACGGGTAGTGTCATCACCGTGACAAGTGCCGCGACTGTCGAAGAATGTTTAGAACTCATGACAGATCGCCATTTACGTCATTTACCTGTCGTTGAGGAACAGAAATTAACCGGCTTAATCTCCATCGGCGACCTTGTAAAAGCAGCAATGGATGATCAACGCAAACTGATCGAACAACTTCAACAATATATTTCAGGCTAAACTCAATAACTCCCCCCTTAATAAAGTTTAAGGGGGGAATCTAGAAATCAAAATTTTTCATATAATTCACCAAATGTAATGACATACACAATACAAATTAATTACTTTTCTCAATTTCCTTCTTATGTTGAAACCTGCTTTAGATAAATTAGCCCACCTTGATGCCATCATTTTAGAATTGGAACGCTTAATGGTTTCGATGAAGAATGATGAGCTGCTGGAATACCACCGACGTACGATTAATTTGGAGATTGCTTCGTCTATCGCTGAAATTTTAGATGCAAAAGCAATTATTTATGCACTACATCCTGAGTTAATTCCAATTACATCAAGCGTTAACCACACTTTTTATAAAAATTATTTAAAAAAAAATATCCCAGTAAAAAACTGGGATACTTCGAATATAGATCGGGCTATACAACTGCAAAAGATTTTTGCACCATCAACAGATGATGAGCAACTTAGTCTTTTTTAATGGCAATAATTAATTTAAACCTAATTTTTCAGCCACATAGTCTGAGTCTTTATCGCCACGGCCTGAAACGTTAACAACAATCTTCACATCTTTAGCAAGTTTTGGCGCTTCACGAATTGCCCATGCAACCGCATGTGAGCTTTCTAGTGCAGGCACAATACCTTCCACACGTGAGAGCGTCATGAAGGCATCTAAACATTCTTGGTCTGTCGCTGTTGTATATTCAACACGGCCTAGGTCTTTTAACAAACTATGTTGTGGCCCCACTCCTGGATAGTCCAAACCTGATGCAATTGAATGCACTGGCAAAGGCTCACCCTGTTCATCTTCAAGGACATAACATGCCATGCCATGAATTTGACTTGGCTTACCCAATGTTAACGTCGCAGAGTGCATATTGGTATCTAAGCCATGACCTGCAGGTTCTACACCCACAAGTTTTACATCGGTGTCATTGAGGAATGCTGTAAATGCACCGACAGCATTTGAACCACCGCCCACACATGCAACCACATAGTCAGGATTTGCACCAAATCGATCATTGGCTTGAACTTTAATTTCATCTCCAATAATTGACTGGAAGTCACGAACCATTTTCGGGAATGGATGTGGGCCAACCACTGAACCAATCGCATAAATAAAATTGGTTGGATCTTTTAAATATTCTTCAAAAGCGCTATCTACTGCATCTTTAAGCGTAGCTGTACCACGTGTAACAGAGATAAGGTTGGCACCTAAAATCTTCATTTTCACCACGTTTGGATGTTCTTTTTCAATATCCACTTGCCCCATGTGAATTTCACATGGAATGCCCACTAAGGCACAAGCCGTTGCCAATGCTACACCATGCTGACCTGCGCCGGTTTCAGCAATCACTTTGGTTTTACCCATGTATTTTGCTAATAAGGCTTCGCCAAGGCAGTGGTTAATTTTATGCGCGCCAGTATGGTTGAGGTCTTCACGCTTGAGGTAGATTTGTGCACCACCTAATTTGTCAGACAAGCGCTTCGCATAAAACAATGGGCTTGGACGTCCAACATAGTGTACAAACAACTCTTTCAATTCATTTTGAAATTCTTCTGTATGACGAATTTGCTCATAAGCAACATTAATGTCATCCATTGCCTGTTTTAAATCTGGTGGAATGAACTGCCCACCGTATTCACCGAAGAAACCTTCTTCATTAGGTAATGCAATACCATTAATTTGATGATCCATCATATTTCCTTCATGTTGTATGCAAAACAAAGACTTTTAAATACTATCCAATTTTGAAAATAAGAAACAATGCAAAATTGGAGTAAGTAATATAAACATCATTGATAAGAAAAAGTATCGTTTTTAACGCTTTAGCGCGCTAAATATTTCGTCATATCTTCCACACCTTTTAGGGTCATCGGGAACATATGATCTTCAAAGATTTGTTTAATCGCAGCAATGGTCTGGGTGTAATGCCAATAACTTTCTTCTTCTGGATTTAACCACGCTGTTTTATCAAAATGATTGCGTAAGCGCTGTAACCACACCTGACCAGCTTCATCATTCATATACTCCACAGATCCACCTACCGAGTTCAACTCATACGGCGCCATACTCGCATCACCGACAACGATGACACGGTAATCTCGACCATAGGTGTTGAATAGATCCCATGTATTCATACGCGTGCTTGAACGGCGAATATTATCTTTCCATACATAGTCATATAAACAGTTATGAAAATAGAAATACTCTAAGGTTTTAAATTCAGTTTTAGCCGCGGTAAAGAGCTTCTCACATTGGGCAATATGTGAATCCATCGAGCCCCCAACATCAAACAACATCAATACTTTAATGCGGTTACGTCGTTCAGGAACCAACTGTACATCCAAAATTCCTTGTTTGGCCGTTTCACGAATGGTTCCGTCGATATCTAGCTCTTCTGCTGCACCTTGGCGAGCAAATTTACGCAAACGACGCAATGCCATCTGCATCTGACGACTACCGAGAATCTGCTCATCATCTAGATTTCGGTATTGACGTTGTTCCCAGACTTTCACCGCAGATCGTTTACGACCAGGCCCACCGATACGCACACCTTCAGGATGGTCTCCATAGGCACCAAAGGGCGAGGTACCGCCCGTACCGATCATCCGATTACCACCCTGATGCTTTTTATGCTGCTCGCGCAAACGCTCTTCGAGCATTTTCATCAGTTCTTCTAATGATCCGGCTTTTTTTAATTCTTCTCGTTGTTCTGGTGTTAGATGCTTTTCGATGAGTTCAAGATCAAACCAATCCTTTGGCAGTTTATGCACCTGATTTAATAGCTCGTCTAAATCAAAGGTGGCAATACCGTCAAAATAGTCCTTCATTGCACGGTCGAACTTATCAAAGTAACGTTCATCTTTGACCATGACGGTTTTTGCAAGCTGATAAAATTCATTTTGATCTGCAAAGACCAGCCCTGCTGCCACTGCTTGGTTCAAGTCAATCAATTCACGAGTTGAAACAGGAACACCGTATTTTCGAAGGGTATAAAACAATCGCACAAACATAGGCGAATAAAATCCAATAAAAATTAAATATCAGGAGGTCAAATCCAGTGTGAATGCATGTGATCTTGTTATTTCATCTGCAACTGAGTCTTGCCTTTACATCCACCATTATGAAAAATTGATCTCTACAAGTAAAGCCAAAAGCTTTTACTGCGTGTTCATATACGTTGCCCTACTACCCAAAGAAACACATACGGTATGATTTATTCGCAAGTCGCATTTCTATTATTAAGCGATTGTTTAAGAGTTTCATATTTGTGCTGAACATCGAGACGATCTTGCTGCAACTTTTCAATAGACACGATTTTATGAAAACCTTGATGGTTTCTATAGCGGTTAAAATCGCTTAGGTTCAAGATCACAAAATCATAGTATTTCAGCTCGAGTACAGTTGCAGCACAGGCCTTTTGTTGAATGGCCGTTTGAGCTACAAGATGACCTGATTGATCGATGAGCTTTTCTTTAAGTTGATGTTCTGCAACTTGCGCCCAATACACATCTTGAAGTAGCTGTTGATGCTGCTGTTCAAACTGAGCATCATCCATCGCATAGCTATAACTAGATAAATACAAGCTCGCAGCCAACAAGAGTACGGTCGGCTTTAATCTCTTAGTTACAGCTATGTGTACTTGAGATAAGTATGCGCTTGTCTGCATAATTCACCTTTATATTTTTTAGTGCTCAAAATAAAAGCCGGATAACCGGCTTTTAAATCTTTGATAAAATTAATAGCAATTAACGACGTGACATAAATGCTAGACGTTCAAGCAATTGCACATCTTGTTCGTTCTTAATCAAGGCACCATAAAGCGGTGGAATTGATTTTGATTTATCTGTATTGCGTAAAATATCTTCTGGCATATCATCAGCCATCAGCAAACTCAACCAATCAATCAACTCAGAAGTTGAAGGCGGTTTCTTTAAACCCGGAACTTGACGTAATTTAAAGAAAATTTGCAGTGCTTCAGAAACCAAGGTATTTGAAATATTTTCAAAATGCACATCGATGATTTCACGCATGGTTGCTTCATCAGGGAATTCAATATAATGGAAGAAACAACGACGCAAAAAGGCATCTGGAAGTTCTTTTTCATTATTTGAAGTAATGATCACGATTGGACGTTGTGTTGCCGTAATCGTTTCACCTGTCTCGTACACAAAGAATGACATTTTATCGAGTTCGTGTAGCAAATCATTAGGGAATTCGATATCTGCTTTATCAATTTCGTCAATTAGAAGTACACAACGTTCTTCACTGGTAAACGCTTCCCAAAGTTTACCCGGCTTAATATAGTTTTTGATGTCATAAACACGGTCATCGCCCAACTGACTATCACGCAGACGAGATACGGCGTCATACTCGTACAAACCTTGTTGAGCCTTGGTCGTAGATTTGATATGCCACGTAATGAGCTTAAGGCCTAAACTTTCAGCCACTTGTTCGGCTAAAAGTGTTTTACCTGTCCCCGGCTCACCTTTAACCAAAAGTGGCTTTTGCAATGAACGTGCAGCTTTTACTGCAAGTTTTAAGCTATCAGTCGCAATATATTGATCTGTACCAGTAAATTGTTGAGTTTCAACAGACATGACATAACCTTATTTTTTTATTTAAAGCGGTGAAATTTTCTTGTTTACAACGTGCTGTGGTTTCGCTGCATTGTATTTTGTCCAAAAATATCCAAGGACTAAACCAATACCCACCACAAAGAGAATCAGCGATAGATTCAACCAAACCAATGGCTGATCTTTTGTTAATACACCAAAAATCAAACCAAAAATCGCAGGTGCGATTGCTGCATTTAAACCTTCAGAAACGGTTGGTGTTAATAAAATAGCAAATACGATAAGCCAACCAATGGCACCTATCATTTTGGGTAAGCGCTTCATCAGCCCATACCAACACAACAAAGCAATTACAGCCCCACCTAAGTAAACCGTAATTGCAATACTGCTTTCAGGAATTGAGTCCAATACCGATACTACACCATTCATTTTCACAACTCCTGAATTAACTTAAGCGCCGCGCAAGCCTTCTGGCTCAACTGCATTTGGGTCAATTAAACCTTCTGGAGGCATTTGAATAAAGAACCCTTTTGTTTCAATTGAATCTAATACATGCAATACGTTCACACGTGCAAGTTTGCGTGATTCACTGAGTTCTAGATCCATGACAAATGTGGCACGACCAAATGCTGTACGTAAAGCATCAGGCATTACTGCAAGCGGATCTGTCGCTTCAGTTTCGTTTTCATTAACTTCAGGACGAGCAATATAAAGATACATTTCATCTTTTTTGCTCGATTTGTAGATAGAACAGTACATAATTGAATCAATACTCATTAAACGCAAGGCAAAGGATACATCAAAAAAAAGACTGATACATTAGTGTTTATTAACGCATCAGTCGTGAATTTGTATAAGTGATAATTCTTTAATCAATCAGAACTTATTCCAACACTTTCATTTGACCAGAAAGATAGCTTTCATCGGCATGCAGCACTTCAATTAAAGGCTTCGTCAGCAAATCATAGCGCCAGCCCAATAGGTAGCTCGGTAAATCCTGTTCATCATTATGAAAAACCACATGCTGATACAATGCATTTAACCATTTTTTACGCATTAAAACTTCTTTAGGCACAGAGGTTTCTTGTACTGCACGCTGAATAACGGTATCGACGCGTGAACCAATATCCTGAGAAGAGTGACGAATTGGACGTGCCATACGCAGCGGCCATTCAGCTTGTTCAGGTAAAAACTTCAACAAATCTAAAATAATTTTACCATGCTCACGCACAATGTTAGGACGAATGTCTTTCACCGCACTCAATTGAAAATTATTTTTTGGATTTTTTTCAACCATATCAATGATGGTTGAGTTTTTAAGAATAAAGCTACGTGGTTGATTTAAGGCTTTCACCATTTGCTCACGCCAAACGGCCAATTGCTGAATTTGCATGAGCTGACGACGTGAATGTCGATAATTACCAATATCGTGATACAGCAAATGGATCGGCGTTTCAGTGCCAATTTCATGTGTCAAATTTTTGCAGTCCTCAAGTACACAATTTAATAAACTTTTCGCAGCCAACTCATTTTGAATCGTATGGCTTAAATTCATTAAATAATGTACATCATTCGCTGCATAGTTCAACTGCTCGGCACTGAGTGGACGAGCCAACCAATCTGAACGTGTCTGATCTTTATCTATATCTACATCGAGCATAGTTTTTAAGGCATTTTGATAGCTGACTTGTAAGCCATGCCCTAAAAATGACATCCCAACTTGTGTATCAAAGACATTTTCTAAAGACTTATGCTGTGCATAGTGATAAATCAGGTCGATATCTTCACTACAAGCATGAAAAATGTTTTGCTGAGCCGCAAATAATTTTTGCCAGAATTGGCTTAAATCGAGGGTTGTACCATCAAGTAAATACACCTGATTTTGTACATTAATTTGGAAAAGTCCAAGTTTGGGCCACAGGGTATCTACTTTTATAAACTCGGTGTCGAGTCCGTAAATCGAGCTTTGGTCCATAAGATTTAAAACAGAATTTAAATCTGGCTGATTTTGAATGAATTGATACATAAGTTGCTGAGTCTAATTTTAGATGCTCTATGAGCTTATATTAACTGATATATATTATTTATCTATAAGGAAAAACGTTATTTTAGTGACTTATTTTCTTTATTTGGCTTTTTCATTCATTATAAATAAAAACTTTAATCGTTATTAAGTATAAATAATTAGGTGAAAATTATACAAAGCGAAACGAGTTTCGCTCTATAGTTACTTCATTCGCATTCGGTTATGCACGGCCTGACTTAAGGTATGACTATCCACATATTCAAGCTCACCACCCTGTGGTACACCCTGTGCAATACGGGTCATTTGTATTGGTAAATGTTTGGTCGCTTCAACCAAATAATGTGCTGTCGCTTGACCTTCAACCGTTGCATTGGTCGCCAAGATCACTTCCTGCACTTTACCATCACTTAGTCGTTGAATTAAATATGGGATACCAATTTCGTCGGGGCCAATACCATCGAGTGGCGACAAATGCCCACCCAATACATGATATTTCCCTCTAAAACTGCCACTTTGCTCGATTGCCATGACATCTGCAGGAGATTCAACCACACAAAGCAGTTGATCATCACGCTCTGACGAGACGCATATGTTGCATACCTCATCTTCAGTCAATGAATGGCAAATTGTACATTCATGAATATAGTTGGTTGCTTCAGTCAAGGCATGTGCCAAACCAACAGCGCCTTCCCTATTTTTCATGATTAAGTGCAGTGCCATACGTTGAGCCGACTTTGGCCCAACGCTTGGCAAAATACGCAATGCCTGTACAAGTTGATCAAAACGATCACTAAACATTCAACGTATTCCTTAGAATAAACCTGAAAGACCTGGTGGAAGACCCATACCAGAGTTTGCAGATTTCAGTTTTTCTTCTGAAATTACTTCAGCTTGACGTGAAGCATCATTCATTGCTGCTGCAATTAAGTCTTCAATCATATCTGCATCATCTTGAAGTAGTTCAGGATTGATTTCGATACGTTTCACTACATGACGTGCAGTCATAGTAACTTTAACCAGACCACCACCTGCTTCAGCGTGAACTTCAACTTGTGCAAGCTCTTCCTTGGCTTTTTTAATGTTGCTCTCAACTTCTTTTTGCATGCGTTGAGCTTGCTGCATGAGCATATTAATGTTCATAAAAATCTCCGAACAAAACTGATGAATTCACTTTAGATAAGATCTAAACCGCGTGAAAGATCGCGAATAATATCATTAATATCTTCTAAACCAACAGATACGCGAATTAAACCTTCGCTAATCCCTGCTGCTTTTTTCGCTTCTGCTGACATTCTGCCATGAGAAGTCGTTGCAGGATGAGTAATTGTTGATTTTACATCACCCAAATTACTTGTAATAGAAAGGAACTTGGTATTATCAATCACTGTCCAAGCGCCTTCACGTTCGCCTTTCGCAACAAACGATACAACTCCGCCAAAGCCTTTTTGTTGCTTTTTCGCCAACTCATGACCTTCGTGATTTGGAAGTCCCGCATAGTACACTTTTTCAACTTTCGGGTGCGCATCCAACCATTCAGCTAAAGTCTGAGCACTGGCACAGTGGGCTTTCATACGTAAGCTTAAAGTTTCTAGGCCTTTCAGGAAGATCCATGCATTGAATGGGCTCATCGAGTTACCCAGTGTACGAATAACACCTGTAATCTCTTCCATCAATTTTGCACTACCTACAACTGCACCACCGAGCGCACGACCTTGACCATCAATATATTTTGTTGATGAATAGATCACGAGGTCCGCACCAAATTTAATCGGTTGCTGTAACACTGGTGTACAGAAGGTATTATCGACTGCAAATAATGCCCCATGTGCATGTGCAATATCGGCAATGGCTTGTAAATCACCTACTTGAGCTAATGGGTTTGACGGTGTTTCAATAAACAATAGGCGTGTAGTTGGACGAATCGCTTGTTTCCAAGCATCTAAATCTTCCAAATCTACAAAAGTAACATCAACGCCAAATTTGATGACATATTTTTCAAACAGAGAAATGATCGAACCAAAGACAGCACGTGAACAAACCACATGATCGCCAGCTTTCAAATATGCCAAAGTAATTGCGTGTACGCCCGCCATACCTGAACTTGTCGCAACCGCGGCTTCAGCACCATCCAAAACAGCTAAACGTTTTTCGAAAGTTTGTACAGTTGGGTTGGTATAACGTGAATAGGTATTGCCTTCAATTTGACCTGAAAATTTTGCTGCGGCATCTGCTGCACTTTCACAAACAAATGATGAAGTCAGGAAAATTGGCTCGCTATGTTCACCCTCAAAAGTACGAGTATGACCTGTACGAATCGCTAAAGTCTCTAATTGGTATTCGATGTCGTCTTGTTGGCTCATCTGTATTACTCAGTCGCGAAGAACTGCCTTTGTGAAGAATTGCCAATATTTTGAGCGTCTAAGCTATTTAAGGTCAAGGTAAAATACGAAATTATCGCTTAGACTTCGACCAATCCTACAAGGACTTAGGCAATTGACAGTTATGCACCCTTTCAAACAGAAATTTCTGGCGCAGCAAAAGAAAATTAAACACCTGTCTACACGTGTGTTTAATGCAAAATCGCTGGTCCTTTCTCAATCGACACCCTATGAAGTAATTACTGAATATAAACATGCAAAAGTTCGGTATTACGCTTCGCCTGATCGTAAATACAAAGAACCCTTGGTGTTTGTTGCACCACTGGCCATCAATATGGCGATTTATGATTTGTATCCATATCGCTCATTGGTGAAACATTTTCAACACAGTGGCTTTGATGTCTATTTGTTGGAATGGGGAAAATTAAACTATCAAGATCGATTCTTAAATTTTCTATCGTTTATTGATGATGTGATTCCCCATTGTATAGATCAAATTTGTGAGCATGCAGATAGTCGATACATCTCGCTACACGGTTGGAGTATGGCTGGAGTCTTTGTCACGCTGTATACCGCATTACATCAACCTGAACATGTTAAAAATCTAATGGTGATGGGCGCGCCGATTGATAGCTATGCCTCAGGTCGTATCGGAAAGTTATTTCAAAAAACCAATCGCTTGCTTTCACGTAGTAAGAATTTACAAGATACTGTTTACACTGGGAAAATTCCTAAACATTTTATCCATACACCGGGCGTGCTGAATGCGATTGGATTTAAAATCGTCGATCCAATGGGTTGGTTCAAAAGCCAAAAGCAATTTTTATCTAACTTAGATAATCTGCATGACCTGTATGAACATGCAACCATGGGCGATTTTCTCAATCACATGATTGACTATCCGGGTGGCATTAACCAAGACATGGTGTTCAATGTTTGGCTACAAAATCCGCTTAAAAACGGCATTATTCAATTGAAAGATAAAGTTATTCAATTAAAAAATATCCACTGTTCATTGTTGATTGGCGCGGGTTCTACCGATCAAATTGTTACGGCAGATGCAGCAAGTCCTTTAGGCGAATTGACAAGTAGTCAAGATGTCACGTTTACTCTCATTCCCGGTGGTCACCTCGGCCTGATGTCGAGTCAAAAAAGTGCCAATCAATTTTGGCCAACTTTGACCCAGTGGCTTACACAAAGATCCAGTTTATTGAAATAAAAATTTAGAGGGTAAAGATGATTCAGTCAGTTGCATTTATCGGATTGGGCGCAATGGGTTACCGTATGGCAGCGCACCTACCAAAACAGTTCGACACGGTTTATGTCTGGAATCGAAACTTTACCAAGGCAGAACAACATGCTGCTGAATTTGGTACGCAAGCGGTTGCTTTAGAGCAAGCAATACAAGCGGACATTATTTTTTCCTGCCTACCCATCAGCCAAGATGTTGAAAATTTAATTGCGAGTGTAACGCTGAAATCAGGCTCGATTTGGGTCGACTGTACCAGCGGTGTACCCGAATCTGCAAAAAAACTCGCTGCTGCCTTAAAGCAGCAAAATATTGCATTCTTAGATGCCCCTGTGAGTGGACAAACCATTGGCGCTGAAACGGGAACATTAACCGTCATGATTGGTGGTGACAAAGTAGCCTTTGAACGTGCATTACCTGCGATCCAAACATTTGGCAAACTGATTAAACATGTGGGTGAACCGGGTGCGGGTTTTGCCGTCAAAGCTGTAAACAACATGTTAATGGCTGTAAATCTTTGTGCAGTTGCTGAAGGATTCACCACCTTAAAAGCGCATGGCGTGGACTTACATGAAGCACTCGATTGTATTAATGCGTCGAGCGGTAAAAGTAATGTGACCGAAACAGTTTTACCGCAGCGCGTACTGAATCGTAGCTTCCCATTAACCTTTGCACTTCCATTACTTGCAAAAGATACGGGAATTGCTGTTGATCTGGTGCGACAAGCAAAACTTTCAGCACCGGTGCTCTCTTTGACGCAAAATTTAATCCAAGCAGCAAGCGATCAAGCTGAAGAAAACAGTGATTTTTCAAGCGCTATGATTATGTATGAAAAATGGAGTAAAATTACAATTGAGTAATAACTCGCCATTGAATAACGATAAATAACCATCATATTGTACTCTAGTGTCATAACACACATTGTTACAAATGACAGAGGAAACTCGCATGAACAAATTTACCCTCGCAACTTTGCTAGGTGCTGTAACTTTAATCGGGGCTTCTACTGCTGTTTTAGCATCTGAGCAAGAATGCCAAAAGTTGAAAAATGACCATGATGTGATTTATGCATCGAAAGGTTTCTGCTTTAAAGATCCTGACGCTAAAGCGAAGTTTGGCAATGACAATTGCTACACAACTAAGCCTAAATTTTCAGAAAAAGAGCAACAACGACTTGACGCGATCAAAGATCGTCAGAAAGAATTGAACTGTAAATAATTACGATTCAATTCGCTCAAGGAATTTAGCAATGACTTATGATGATCAAAATATTTTTGCTCGGATTTTACGCGGAGAACTTCCTGCGTTTAAAGTCTATGAAGATGATCAAGTACTCGCTTTTATGGATGTCATGCCACAGGCCGAAGGTCATACGCTCGTAATTCCTAAAACCCCTGCTATTACGCTGCTTGATTTAGATCCAGAAGCGGCTGCTTATACCATTCAGGTAGCTCAAAAAGTTGCAAAAGCAATGGAAAAAGCCTTAGACGTGAAAGGTATCGTATTGATGCAGTTGTCTGGCGCTGCTGCGGGTCAAACTGTTCCGCATGTGCATTTCCACCTAATTCCGACTTCAGTGCATGAATTAGGTAAACATGCCGCACAAATGGGCGACATGGAAAAAATCAAAGCCATTGGCGAAAAAATCAAAGCAGCACTTTAAGTTCAATTGAGTTTAAAGTGATGATCAATGGAGCTTCGGCTCCATTTTTTATGTCTCGAATATTATCCCAAGAACTTTTAGCTGCAAAATTTACTGTTCAATACAACCCTAAGCATTTAATAAATATTCATTTTTATAAGTATAAAAGCAATTTAAACCAGAAATCACCTTTCACCGTTTTGAAATATTTCCTTAATAGAACTGTCTTATTTGTAATGAATACTTAGCGCCATTAGATAGCGAAATTACTTCTAGCCAAGCTACTGATAAAACATATTGATATGACTGGAAAAGTCTTCTGGAGCTTCAAATGAAAAAAACTCTATGTGCATTAGCAATCGGGGCAACAATTCTTACACCAATGATGGCGTCTGCTGCAGATGTAAAAATTTATGGCCGTGCACATGTCTCTCTTGACTATCTAGATGATGGTAAAGATTACAACGAAGTTGGTCTTTCTTCTAACGCTTCACGCTTAGGCTTCAAAGTAGATCAAAAAATTAATGATGACCTCAACGTATTCGCTCAAATTGAGCAAGAAGTAAACTTTGCAAGCGGTAGCCAAGACAGTAAAGGTGTAGATTTTTCAACACGTGACACATTCGTGGGTTTAAAAAGTTCAACTTATGGTCAAGCACGTGTAGGTCGTTTTGACAGCCCATTTAAAGTCGCACGTAGCCCTGTGAACTTCTTCGGTGACATGGTTGGTGACGTTCGTAACGTAACACGTGTAGGCAACTTAAAATTTGATGAACGTAATGAAAACACCATTGAATATAAATCGCCAAAATTTGGCGGTGGTTTCAATGTATTAGCTGCAATGTCGATGCATTCAGGTACACAAATTGACCGTGAAACAGATGGTGAAGGCAAAGATGACAACAAAGCCTATGACCTTGCTCTAACCTATAAAGAAGGTCCAATTGATTTTGCAGCAGCTTACGAAAAGTATGATGAAAATGCAGCAAACGCAGCAGGTGGCGCAAGTCGAGATGCATTCCGTATTGCCGGTGCATATAAATTAACTGAAGAATTTAACTTGGGTGCCTTATACCAAATTGCCAAACACGACAACGATACATCCAACCCAGATACTCAAGTTTTCGGTGTAGCTGGCGAATATAAAGTAACGCCTAAAACCTCAGTACGCGGTGAATACTTCTACCGTGACGTAGATGCTGATGATGCCAATGCAAGCTTGATCGGTGTGGGTGTAGAACATAAGTTGGATAGCACATTACGCGTATACGGCAACTTAGCAACTGTGCTTAACGACAAAAACTCTAAACTCAACCCTTGGAAAGAAGGTCGTAGCTTCGGTAACGGTATTTCAGGGATCGGTGATGAAAATGCAACTGCACTTTCTCTTGGTCTACGTTACGATTTCTAAGCTGCAATATCTCCCCCAAAAGACATACTCCGGTATGTCTTTTTTTACTCAAAAGAAATGTTTCAGGACTAAAATAAGCTAAGTTCATCATGTATCAAATATTTAAAAAGTATTTAAAAAACTTAGTCCAGCCTCTTTAACATCAACCATATAGAGATCGTTTAACAGCACTACATCAATAGCCCATTTTTTTTAGCAAAACTTAAACATAACAAATAAAAATCTTATTCATTCAATAAAGATTCTCATTATTCACAATGTAAATTTTAGTAAATATAGTAAATTAGTCAGAATTTAAATTAGATACATAAGCAATTTAGTCGGGTTTAAAAAGTTTAAATATAAGTATTTTAGTCAGGTATTTAAATAACAGAATTAGTTTATTTTTAAATCATTAAAACGATTAAGTTATTGTATTAAAACACTTTAATAATATATTTTTATTTTAACTGTTCAACCTATTTGCTTTTTGTGTATATTTGTTAATAATATAGTACAAGTTTAAAGAATAGGCTTATCTCCATGAGCTTAAAATTCAAAGATTTAAATCGTCGTGTGGTCAGAGAAATAACCGCAATACTAATAATTAAAGTGATTATTTTAATGATCATTAAGAACATCTGGTTCGACGCCCCTACCATCCCTAAAAACTTTGACAATCAAGTTGCCGAGCATATTGCTGGCAGTCCTTCCCAAATCAAGGAGACACGTTGATGATTTCTGAAAGCGTGGTCGATCTTTCGCGGTTCCAATTTGCAATGACCGCGATGTATCACTTTATTTTTGTTCCGCTGACTTTAGGTCTGGCTTTTATTCTTGCCATTATGGAAACCACCTATGTGATTTCTGGCAAAGAAATTTATAAAGACATGACTAAATTCTGGGGAAAACTCTTCGGTATTAACTTCGCATTAGGTGTTACTACTGGTTTGACCATGGAGTTTCAGTTCGGTACTAACTGGGCGTATTACTCGCACTATGTCGGTGATATTTTCGGTGCACCATTAGCCATTGAAGGTCTGATGGCATTCTTCCTTGAATCAACATTTATTGGTTTATTCTTCTTCGGCTGGGATCGCCTATCCAAAGTTCAGCATTTGGCTGTAACTTGGTTAGTTGCACTTGGCTCGAACATGTCTGCACTATGGATTTTAGTAGCCAATGGTTGGATGCAAAACCCTGTTGGTTCTGCTTTTAACTATGAAACCATGCGTATGGAAATGGTGGACTTCGGTGCGCTGATTTTCAACCCCGTGGCTCAGGTTAAATTCGTGCATACCGTATCTGCAGGTTATGTGACTGGTGCTATTTTCGTACTGGCAATTTCAAGTTACTACTTATTGAAAAAGCGTGACTTGCCATTTGCGCGTCGCTCATTCGCCATCGCTGCTATCTTTGGTTTAGCGTCTACACTTTCGGTGATCTTACTGGGTGATGAATCTGGTTATGAAATTGGTGACGTACAAAAAACTAAACTAGCTGCGATTGAAGCTGAATGGGACACTCACCCAGCTCCAGCGCCATTTACTTTGTTCGGTATTCCAAATAAAGAAACCATGTCTACTGACTACGCGATCAAAATTCCTTATGTCATGGGGATTATCGCAACACGTTCAACTGATAAAGAAGTGACAGGTATTAAAGACCTGATCGTACAACACGAAGCGCGTATTCGTAACGGTATGGTGGCTTACTCACAGTTAGAACAACTTCGTGCAGGCGATACGTCTCCTGAACTTAAAGCAGCATTTGCTGAGTCTCAAAAAGACTTGGGTTATGGTCTGCTTCTGAAAAAATACACAGACAAAGTGGTCGATGCTTCTGATGATCAAATCAAAGCTGCTGCAAAAGACACTATTCCACATGTTCCAAGCTTGTTCTGGGCATTCCGTGCAATGGTTGCTTCTGGTTTCTTAATGCTCCTTCTGTTCGTACTTGCTACCTTTGCTGTCGGTAAACGTAATGCAGAAAACAAACCTTGGTTATTAAAATTTGCTTTGTTTGCTCTACCATTACCTTGGATTGCTGCACAAACAGGTTGGTATGTTGCCGAAGTTGGTCGTCAACCTTGGACTATCGGTGAAGTTCTACCTACACATCTTTCAGCTTCTAGCTTAAGTACAGGTGATGTATGGGGTTCTATCCTTGCATTGGCAGCGTTCTACACTGTACTGCTGATCATTGAAATGTACTTAATGATTAAATTCTCACGCCTTGGCCCAAGTTCTCTACATACTGGTAAATACCACTTCGAGAAACTTGAAGCTGCAAAAAAGGCAAATGAGGAGGCTCAAGCATGATCGAATATGAATTACTCAAAATCATTTGGTGGGTATTAGTCGGTGTCCTACTGATCGGCTTCGCCCTCACCGATGGCTTCGATATGGGCTCAATGGCGATCATGCCATTCGTAGGTAAAAAAGACGAAGAACGTCGTGCGGCAATCAATACGATTGCCCCACACTGGGACGGTAACCAAGTGTGGTTTATTACTGCCGGTGGTGCGCTGTTTGCAGCATGGCCAATGGTATATGCGACTGCATTCTCAGGCATGTACTGGGCACTGTTACTGGTACTCTTCGCTCTCTTCTTACGTCCAGTCGGTTTTGACTACCGTTCTAAACTCGAAAATACCAAGTGGCGTAATTCTTGGGACTGGGGTTTAGCAATTGGTGGTGCCGTTCCTGCCCTCGTATTTGGTGTTGCCTTTGGTAATATGTTCCTTGGTGTTCCATTCACTATGGACGAAACTGTTCGCTCAACTTATACAGGTAGCTTCTTTGCGCTGCTTAACCCATTCGCTTTAGTTTGCGGTATCGTGAGTTTATCTATGCTTTGCGCACACGGTGGTGCATGGCTCATGCTTCGTACAGACGGCGACCTACGTGCACGCTCAGCAAAAGCGACTCAGCTTATGGGTATCGTATTTTTGGTTTGCTTCTTACTGGCTGGCGCATGGTTATACTTCGGTAATATCCAAGGCTACACATTAGCGCAACCGTTTGACACAAATGGCGTTGCAAACCCATTGGCTAAAGAAGTGATCACCAATGCCAACCCAGGTTGGATGAACAATTACAGTACTTATCCGATTACTATGATTGCGCCAATCATGGCTATTTTAGGTGCACTGATCATCATCCTTGCCGCAGGTAAAGGCAAAGCAGGTTTCAGCTTCCTTGGTTCAAGCTTGGCAGTCATTGGTGCAATCTTAACTGCTGGTTTTGCATTGTTCCCTTTCCTTATGCCATCGAGCATCAACCCAACTGTAAGTTTGACTATGTGGGATGCGGTATCAAGTAAAAATACCCTGACTGTGATGACAGTTGCCGCATGTATTTTTGTCCCAATTATCCTGTGCTACACAACTTGGTGTTACTACAAGATGTGGGGTGTGGTCACAAACAAACATATTGAAGAGAATTCACACAGCCTATACTAAGGCTGTGTCTAAGGAGAAAAGACGATGTGGTATTTTGCTTGGATTCTCGGTATTTTGATGGCATGTTTTGCAGGTGTACTTAGTGCGCTTTACATCGAACATCATCAAGATCTAGATGAGGAATAACAAATGACTGATGCTGCTGTAGAAAAATCACTTGTAGAAAAGAAGCCAAATAAATTTGCAATGGTCATTTCCTGCCTGTTAGCTTTTCCTTTGGCAGCCGTGTTACTTGTACATCCTGCTGCCATGCTGGATGACAATGGTGGATATAGCCATCGAGCGCTGATGTTCATCATGATAGGTATTTCAGGTGGTTTTGTGCATGGTGTGGGTTTTACGCCACACCATTGGTTCTGGAAATGGCTTTTTAGCCCCGTCCTCGCTTGGCCACTCATGTTATGGGGCTACTACACATGGTTCCTACATTAATTAATATCTAAATAAAGCCCTCAATTGAGGGCTTTTTTTATGTTTGCCTTAAAGCGCTGATTTTTCAATGCAGATTAATAAAACAAAATATTATAAATTTTTATTAAAAATTAAACATTTTCTAACATTTGATTATACATATTAGCGCCCGCAAAGTTGCATCGCCGCTGCATGGCCTTTAGCATGCTCTGCACCTGAATTGGAGTTATATAATGAAAACTAAAACCTTTTTAGCTGCAGCATGCATTATTGCCAGTACTTACGCATCTGCAGAAGAAGCAAAAAAAGGATGGCTGTCAAAAGCTATTGATAAATGGAATACCTTGGGGCAGCTGACAGATAAGGATTTTGAACAGTATCCGACGGTGCAGGAATTTTTCCAAGCCAAGTATAAAAATCCGCGCACCATCACCATGAATAACGTATCTTACGGTGCAGGCACCATTATGTGGGAACGCGCAAACACCTATTGTGCGCGTGACGGCGGTGAATTTGTACAAATTAAAAGCCATCCATCACCGCTGATTCCTTATAAAGGCTCTGAGGTGCTGTCTACACCGAATCTGCAAAAATACTACGGCTTATTCCAGTGCAAAAATATCAAAAACAGCTGGAAAGTTTACTTTGACCATCAGAACGAGCGTATTTTCCAGCATCCGTCTCCAAACACGGCTTCTGACGTCAGCTTCAATTTCGAATAATCGTTATCTATAGAAAAAACAAAATATGCAAAAAACATTATTGTTTCTTGCCGCAGCAGCCGGGCTATCCGGCTGCCAAGTCACAGGGGAACGCGGCAGCCTCTATCAAAATGTGCTAGGCGGCTTCGGGCCTAAAACCCAGCATATCCAGCTCAATCCAGAACTGAACAGTTTTTCCCTGACAGTACCGCTCTCGGCTTATAATGAATTGGATTTAAACAAAGGGCTGATCAGCAATGCCCCGTTCTTTAACCAGTTAAAACAAGACCGTTACTGGAGTGTGCATCATATTTATGACGCGCAATTCCGGCGCCTGGCGCAAGACCGGGTTAAAATAAAAGTCTGCAATACGGTCAGCGCTGATCACCGCCGCAGCGCCAACGACTCCAGTTCCTGCGCAGATATACAGATGCGCGTCGCATACGACAGGCTGAGTGATGGCGTACGCATGACCTTCAAGCCTATTACGGCCGATATCAGCACAGAAGACTTCGGCTTCTTTATCAAAAACGCAGCGCCGGAATTATTTAAAAATGCCGAGCAGCTGAACACTGCAACCCTGATTAAAACCTTCGGCTATGAAGATGCGCTGACAGTCAGCAGCAAACGCACGATTTCCAGCCTCAGCAATGTGCTAGTAAAAAATGGCTATACCGTTACTACTCAGGATATTGCCAATGAAAAAATTTACTTAAGCTCATTTGAGCTTAAATCGGCTGACGCGAAGGTCTTTTCCATCTTGAACTGCCGCACCGCTGCCGCCAAAAACGGTTCCAGCACCAGCTGCAAATATGCCCTGTTCAGCCCCTATGCCATCAGCGACTATCGAATTTACAACAAAGAAATAGCCAGAAAAATCAATCAGTTATTCAACTAAACCCAAAGCCGGCATGAAGCCGGCTGTTTTTATCCGCTTAGCCGGCGCCTGCCCAGATACTGACAGATTATACTTGCGGGCGCTTATGAGCGCTGGCCGGCCAGTCCGCCATAGCTTAAACAACTACAACCAAGGCATTCGACCTGCCAATCATCTGCACAGAAACATTGATTTACGGCCTGACGGACTGCTCAATACATTCTGCTACAGCATTTTCCCGTACGTCCAGCGCATAAAAAAAGCCGGACATTGGTCCGGCTTGATTATTCCGTTTACATTAATGCTTAGCGATGCGTATGAATCGACATCACAATCCCCATCCCTGCGAGCATCGCAATTACAGCTGTACCACCATAACTCATCAACGGTAGTGGATCACCTGTTACCGGTAAAATCCCACTGACCATACCCGAGTTTAAAAATACAAAAAAGAAGAAAGTTAATCCTATCGCTCCTGCATAGAGTCGTCCAAAATTATGGAAGCAATTTAGTCCAATAATCAAACAGCGAACAATAATTGCTGTAAACAAACTAAATAAAAGAAATACACCAATAAAGCCAAACTCTTCAGCATAGGTCGACATAATAAAGTCAGTATGATGCTCTGGCAGATAGCCCAAGTGCGACTGCGTCCCTTCGGTATAACCCTTACCCATTAAACCACCTGATCCAATGGCAATTTTAGATTGAATAATGTTCCAACCTGCACCAAGCGCGTCAGATTCAGGGTCAAATAACGTCAGTACACGTTTTTTCTGATATTCCTGTAAAAAAAACATCCAAAGTACAGGTGCTGCAATTGCAAAGGCGGTTAAAGCACCTGCAATTAAACGCCAAGACATACCACTTAAAAATAAAACAAAAATACCCGGAATAATCAAACCGATATTCAAGTCAGGCTGTAAAGCGACCAATGCAAATGGAATCAATAATAAAATTAATGCACCGACAATTTGTAAAAATTTCGGTGGAAAAGGTTTTCGCGCAAAATACCACGCCATCATGAGTGGCATGGCAAATTTCATAAACTCACTCGGCTGCATACTGCCGATACCCGGCAAGCTAATCCAGCGTTTCGCCCCCATCCTTTTTTCACCAATGACCAGAACCAACAACAGTAAAAATATACCGATGGCATATAAGTACGGACTCATAGATTGGTAAACTTTGGGTGGAATTTGCGCGCAGATCAGCATCACAATAAAGCCCACACCAAAACTTGTGGCTTGACGTAGTACCATTCCCGAATCTTCCGCGGTCGCACTATAGACAACCATCAGCCCCAATATTGCATTGAGTACCAAGAAGCAAAGTAACCACGGGTCTAAATGAAGTTTAGCCCATCGAGAAGAATCGTGTTTTATACTGCGGCCATCGCGTAATGACTGACGTAAAAAACGATACTGTTGAGAAGGGATCATTGCGAAATAGATCTAAAAAGGATGCGGGAATTATAGATTAAAGCGACAGTAAAAATCACTGTCCCTTAAATATTCCTTGAAATAATCATCTATTAACTTGAGACGCTAAAATTAAACGTGCCAATTCCAAGTCATCAGGATAGGTAATTTTAATATTGTCCGAACGACCTTGCACGACATTAACTTGCTCACCGACAAATTCTAAGGCACTTGCTTCATCTGTGATGGTCGCACCAGCGGCAAGCGCTTGTTCAATGGCATTTTTAAGTACACCCAATTTGGCAATTTGTGGTGTCTGCGCTTGCCATAAAGTTGAACGATCTACCGTTGTTGATATAAGTGGTGCTGTTTCAACTCGTTTTAAGGTATCGCGTACGGGAATTGCGAGAATCGCACTTTGCTCCGAATCGACTGCCGATTGAACTAAATCTTCTAGACTCAACTGCGAGACACATGGTCGTGCTGCATCATGAACAAATACCCAATCATCATCATTGGCAATCCTAGATAGATATTGCAATGCATTGAGTACAGAATGCACACGCTCTGCACCGCCTAAACAAAAATGTGCCTTATCTTGATTTGCTAGTGCCAAAGTCTGAGCAATATTATCTTGCTCGCCTATAGCCAATACATAACCCATCAACGGCAATTGGTTGAGACGTGCAACTGTGTGTTCAAGCACAGTTAGACCCGCAATGTTTTGATATTGTTTTAGTTCAGTTTTAGAAAATCGACTTCCTGAACCAGCAGCAGGAATAATGGCCCACAATTTAAGGTTCGGGTGGAAGTTCGGCGGGTTCTGACTCATTGGTACGTAGGTCTACTTTTGCGTTTGGATCAATATAAATTGGTTTGTACTGAGTACTGATCGTACTCATCTGTACGAAAGTTTCATGCGGTTTAATTAAACCTAAATCTAGACGAGCATGCTCTTCAATAGCTTCAACGCCATTTTTTAAATCGTATACCTCAGCGGCAAGCACACGATTTCGTTCTTTTAATTCGTCATTGAGTTCGACTTGTTGTTGTATTTTCTGACTCAGTTGTTGATGTTGATGATAACCACCTTCACCGAACCAGTATAAATATTGAAACCCTGCGATCAAAAAGATCGCAAGGCCCAACAATGCTTTACTCGCTTTGGAGTCAAATACATTTAACATAGATAGCATGATCTGCTTAGTTCAAACCTTTGAACTCAGCTTTACCGCGATATGCAGCATTAGTCAATTCTTCAATACGAAGTAATTGGTTATATTTCGCTACACGGTCAGAACGGCAAAGTGAACCAGTTTTGATTTGACCCGCTGCTGTACCTACTGCAAGATCCGCAATTGTAGAATCTTCAGTTTCACCAGAACGGTGTGAAATTACTGTAGTGTAACCATTTGCTTTCGCAAGGTAGATTGCATCTAGAGTTTCAGTCAACGTACCGATTTGGTTGTACTTGATCAGGATCGAGTTACCCACTTTTTCGTTGATACCACGTTGAAGAATCTTAGGATTCGTAACGAATAGGTCATCACCAACCAATTGGATTTTGTCGCCAAGGATTGAAGTGAGGTAAGACCAACCTTCCCAATCAGACTCGTCCAAACCATCTTCAATTGAGATGATTGGGTATTGTTTCGCAAAACCAGCAAGGTAGTCAGCAAATTGGTTGCTTGTGAATGCTTTATTACCTTCACCTGCAAGGATGTATTGACCATCTTTGTAGAATTCTGAAGATGCACAGTCAAGCGCAAGCATAATGTCTGAACCTGCTTTGTAGCCAGTTTTTTCAATTGCTTCAAGAATTACTGTAATTGCTTCTTCGTTAGAACGTAAGTTTGGCGCAAAACCACCTTCATCACCCACTGCTGTGTTTAAACCTTTTTGATTCAATACAGATTTTAATGAGTGGAAAATTTCAGCACCAGCGCGTAAAGCTTCAGAGAATGAAGTGAAGCCAACTGGCTCGATCATAAATTCTTGAATGTCTACGTTGTTGTCTGCATGTGAACCACCATTTAGGATGTTCATCATTGGAACAGGCATAGTCAAAATGCTGTTATTACGAAGGTCTGCGATGTATTGGAAAAGTGGAATTTTCTTTTCGTCAGCAGCAGCGCGTGCAGCAGCTAGCGATACCGCTAAAGTTGCGTTCGCACCTAATTTTTCTTTGTTTTCAGTACCGTCAAGCGCGATCATTGTGTTATCAATGTCTTTTTGTTCGAATACTGATTTACCCAACAATGCATCACGAATTACTGTGTTAACGTTGTTAACCGCAGTTTTAACGCCTTTACCTAAGTAACGAGCTTTGTCGCCGTCACGAAGTTCTAAAGCTTCACGAGAACCAGTTGAAGCACCAGATGGTGCACATGCACGGCCTACAACGCCAGAGGCTAAGGTTACGTCTGCTTCGATGGTAGGGTTACCACGAGAGTCCAAAATTTCACGTGCACGAATGTCAACGATTTGACTCATGAACAATTCCTCAGTTGATTAATAAAAATGATGCGTCAAAAGTGACGCATCAATGTGTATCGAATTAGTGTGTGTCTAACTTTGCGAAACCTTTAACTAAGGTATCGAGCTCTTTTAACTGTGCCAAGAAAGGTTCCAACTGTGACATGCGTAGCGCACATGGACCGTCACATTTGGCATTTTCTGGATCTGGATGAGCTTCTAAGAACAATCCTGCTAAACCAGTCGCCATACCTGCTCGTGCCAGTGTCGTGATTTGCGCACGACGACCACCTGCAGAATCCGCACGACCACCCGGCGTTTGAAGCGCATGCGTAACATCAAAGAACACAGGGACATTCATTTCTTTCATGATGTCAAAGCCCAACATGTCTACAACTAAATTATTGTAACCAAATGCTGAACCACGTTCACAAAGAATCAGTTTGTCATTCCCTGCTTCCAAACACTTATGCAAAATATGACGCATTTCGTGTGGTGCGAGGAACTGTGCTTTTTTAATGTTGATGATGGCATCAGTTTTCGCCATCGCTTCAACAAGGTCAGTTTGACGGCTTAAAAATGCAGGAAGCTGGATAATATCCGCAACTTCAGCAACAGGCGCAGCTTGATATGGTTCATGTACGTCAGTAATAATCGGCACATTAAAGTGTTTTTTTATGTCAGCTAACCACTCGATTCCTTTTTCCAGGCCTGGGCCACGGAAAGAGTTCAAGCTTGAACGATTGGCTTTATCAAAACTTGCTTTAAACACATACGGAATATCCAAGCGTTTGCAGATATCCACATAGGTTTCAGCAATTTCAAAAGCAAGGTCTTTTGACTCAAGTACGTTCATGCCGCCGAATAGTACAAATGGCAAATGATTTGCCATTTGTATATCGCCTAAACGTACAATTTCCTGTGGTTTTAATTGTGACATTTAAACTCTTCCTGGTTTAGTCAAAAACACATTATTTCGCTTTTTGGTACTGCTTTTTAGCAGCATCAATAAAGCCTGCGAATAATGGGTGTCCATCACGTGGTGAACTTGTAAATTCCGGATGGAATTGTACAGCAATAAACCAAGGATGTTCAGGAATTTCAACAGTTTCAACGAGACGCTGTACTGGAGAATAACCTGAAATCTTCATGCCTTTTTCTTCAAGCACTGGGATATAACGGTTGTTCATTTCATAACGGTGACGATGACGTTCAACGATCTCTTCAGAACCGTAAACTTGTGCAGTTTTTGTTCCCGCAACCAATTCAGATTTTTGAGCACCCAGACGCATTGTGCCGCCTAAGTCAGAATCTGCATTACGTTGTTGAACTTCGCCGCGCTCATCTAACCATTCAGTGATTAGACCAATCAATGGTGATTTTGTAGAACGGTTAAATTCAGTTGAAGTTGCATCACTAATACCCGCAACGTTGCGCGCATATTCGATCACAGCCAGCTGCATACCTAAACAGATGCCGAGGAACGGCACACCGTTTTCACGTGCAAAACGAATCGCTTTCATTTTGCCTTCTGTACCGCGCTCACCGAAACCGCCCGGAACTAAGATTGCATCCGCGTCTTTTAATACGTCGGTTACATCTTGGCTTTCAAGTTCTTCAGCATTGACGTAGTCGATTTGAACTTTCACACGGTTTTGAATACCCGCATGTAAAAGTGCTTCGTTTACAGATTTGTATGCATCTGGAAGTTCAACGTATTTACCAACCATCGCTACACGAACTGTGTATTCAGGGTTTAGTAATGCATCTACAACGTTATCCCAGTCTGTAAGATCAGCTTCTGGAAGATCGTTATAACCAAAACGTTCACAGATTAAATCATCAACGTTTTGTTCATAGAATGTACGTGGAATTTGGTAAATCGAACGCGCATCTTTACACACCACAACTGCACGTGCTTCAACGTTCGTAAATAACGCGATTTTACGTGTAGTATCAGCATCAACATCATGCTCTGTACGGCAGATCAGGATGTCTGGTTGAATACCAATCGACAAAAGCTCTTTTACAGAGTGTTGAGTTGGTTTAGTTTTTAATTCAGCAGCTGACTTAATGTATGGGAGTAAAGTTAAGTGCATTAACATTGTTCGCTTATGACCTAGTTCGACCATAAGTTGACGTACAGATTCCATGAATGGGAGAGATTCAATGTCACCTACTGTACCGCCGATCTCAACGATCGCAACGTCATAGCCTTCACCTGCGCGAAGAACACGTTCTTTAATATTGTCAGTAATATGTGGAATAACTTGAACTGTACCACCGAGGTAGTCACCACGACGTTCTTTATTCAAGACATCTTGGTACACTCGTCCTGAAGTAAAGTTGTTCAGTTTGGTCATTTTCGCACGACGCAAGAAACGTTCGTAATAACCCAAGTCTAAGTCAGTTTCAGCACCATCCTCTGTGACAAAAACTTCACCGTGTTGGAATGGACTCATAGTCCCTGGATCGACATTAATGTATGGATCCATTTTTACCATGGTTACTTTTAAACCACGGGCTTCTAAAAGCGCAGCCACTGATGCAGCTGAAATACCTTTACCTAGTGATGATACAACACCACCAGTAACGAAAATAAAATGGGTCATTAAGTTTCTCGTACAATGGAGCCTAAATTGGCCTACAATGTTGTGCGATTTTACTTTACTCTGTACCAAGAAAGCAAAGTCATTCCGCATCAATTCATAGAACAATTAACAATTGGCTATTGTAACAGCAATTATCATAAAAATTTAGAGTAAGTTCTTATCATTTCTATATTCTTATTTGCTGTTATAATGCATTTATCCAATCCACACTTTTTTGTTTTGTGTAATTATGAATAAGAAACTTTTAATCTGCGGTGCAATCGCAACAGGTCTACTTCTTACAGCATGTGTAAAAAAAGAAGCACCAAAAGAAGAAGAACAGGAACAGGTTGAAGTTGCAGCATCTGAACCAACAGCATCTGTACCTACACAATTAGAACCAGTTGAAGAACAACCCGTTGTTGAAGAAACGACTCAACAGCAAGTTGAAGTGATTCGTGAAGAAACACCGAATACAACAACTGAAATTCGTCGTGAACCTACTCCTCCTGCAGAAGCTCCAGCTCCAAAAGCAGAAGCACCTAAAGCTGCAGAAAAACCTGCACAAGCTGCTCAACCTAAACAAAACTCAGGTTCTGCACAGTCTGAAGATGACGCCGTAGCTGCTGCCATTGCTGCTGCAACACCAGCCTTAGAGAACTAAGATCGAAGTTTTATCAAACAAATGATCAAAAAAACCCGGCAAAAGTCGGGTTTTTTATTGTTTCTATGTAAATAAAAATCTGTACCCGACGATGCACTGTTTTTTCTCACAACTATTCTTGTAATTTTTCAGCTAAATATTCAATAAATAAACGAACACGTTTCGGTAAATGCTCTTGTTGATAATAGACAGCATGAATAAGCTGTTCATGCGGTTCAATTTGATCGTCTAAAAATTGTACCAATCGCCCTTCTGCAATATCTTTTTCTAACATAAAAATCGAAAGACAAGCGATGCCCATCCCATGAATCGCAAGCTCCCGTAGTGTTTCACCATTTGATGCCTTAATATTTGGTCGGATCGTCAAAGGTTTCCCTGCGACTTGGATCGGCCAAGTATTCATATGGGTAATTTGACTAAATCCAAGTAAAGCATGTGCAGTTAGCTCTTCAGCATTTTGCGGACGTCCATGCTGCTGAAGGTATTCAGGACTCGCCACCAAACACAGTCGACTCTTGTAAATAAGTTTTGCGTGCAAACTGGAGTCGTTTAATTTTCCAAAGCGAATTGCAACATCCGCTTTATGCTCTAATAAGTCAATCACTTGATCATGATTTACTAATTCAATCTGTATATGCGGATAACGTGCATTAAATTCTGGAATCAAGGGAACGATCATATGCAGAATAAAAGAAATTGCTGAATCGACTCGCACTAATCCCGAAGTATCTGCATCTAATTTCAGCAGAGAATCTTCCGCTTCGCTCAAATCATTCAATATCCGCCGTGTTTTTGCTAAAAACAATTGCCCCTCTTGCGTGAGCTTAATTTTGCGGGTAGTTCGTTCCAACAAGGTTACATTTAATTTAGATTCCAGACGCTGTAATGCGCGGCTGACACCAGATGCTGTTTGATCTAATCTTTCTGCTGCTTTGATAATAGAGCCACTATCTACAATAACAGTAAAAGCCTGAAGCTCCTCAATGGTCGATTTCATTGCATATTCGAATTCGTGATTTTTAATCAATAATATATCCCAAACTCATGCATTTTTCTTCAATAAAATTAGCAGCACAATAGCATCAACTCAAAAAAAGAGAATTCCTGATGATTGTTCCTCAATTTGGTGTCGGCACCTTCCGTTTGACAGGTGACACTGTCATTCATTCTGTTAAAACTGCCTTAGAAGTTGGATATCGTGCTGTAGACACCGCACAAATCTACGGTAATGAAGCAGAAGTAGGCCAAGCAATCGATGAAAGTCAGGTCAATCGAGCTGATATTTTCTTAACCACGAAAATTTGGACTGAAAATTATGCTGCCGACAAACTAATACCCAGTCTAAAAGACAGTTTAATTAAATTGAGGACTGATGCAGTTAACCTTACACTTATTCATTGGCCAGCACCTGCACTTGGAGTCGATATTCCTGAATTAATGGGACATTTACTTGAGGCAAAAAAACAAGGATTGACTGAGCATATTGGTGTATCTAATTTTAATATAGAGCTCACTCAACAAGCCATTGATCACATTGGGCTAGAAAATATTGCAACCAATCAAATTGAACTGAGTCCATATTTACAAAATCAAAACTTGGCCAATTATCTACAAGCGAACAATATAGATGTCACATCCTATATGACTTTGGCCTATGGCAAAGTTTTGCAAGACCCAACGCTGTTAAACATCGCGACCGAACACCAAGCTACTTCAGCTCAAATTGCACTCGCATGGGCACTGCAAAAAGGTTATGCCGTGATTCCATCTTCAACCAAACCTGAACATTTAATCAGTAATTTAAAAGCTCAAGACATTCATTTAACATCAGAACAGATGCAGGCCATTGCCACACTCGACAGAAATGCGCGTGAAGTGAACCCACCTGAACTTGCTCCAGTTTGGGATATTTAATATGAAATTCAATTTTCCATTAATTGCATTAGCCGTAGGTGCTTTTGCAATTGGCACAACAGAATTTTCACCGATGGGTTTTTTGCCTGAAATCGCAGCAGATTTATCGGTATCTATTCCTCAAGCGGGCTTACTGATTAGTGCCTATGCCGTTGGCGTCATGATTGGTGCCCCATTGATGACCTTATGGTTAGCACGTTTTCCAAAACGTACATCACTCATGTTATTAATGACAATTTTCACCCTTGGCAATCTGCTTGCCACAGTTGCGCCAGATTATTTAGGTTTAATGGCTGCGCGTTTAGTGACGAGTTTGAACCACGGCGCCTTTTTTGGCTTAGGCTCTGTCGTCGCAGCAAGTGTTGTTCCAAAAGATAAACAAGCCAGTGCCGTTGCTATGATGTTTATGGGCTTGACCATTGCCAATATTGGCGGCGTGCCACTCGCAACATGGGTGGGGCAAAATATCGGTTGGCGTATGTCTTTTGCGGCCATCACCTTACTTGGCATCATCACCATGTTGGCATTATGGAAAGCACTGCCCCATCGGCAACAGACCGAAAAACCTGATGTACGAGCAGAGTTAAAAGTATTAACACGCATGCCTGTTGTTTTAGCACTGCTCACCACGGTAATGAGTGCTGGAGCTATGTTCGCGCTCTATACCTATATCGCACCGAGCTTAAAAGTCTTTACCCATGCAAGCCCTGAACTTATCACTTTCATGTTGGTTTTAATCGGGATCGGATTTTCAATTGGTAACCATTTCGGTGGTAAGTTTGCAGATCAATCCTTAGATAAAACCTTGATTGGCTTTTTAGTCTTACTCATGCTGATGATGCTGTTATTTCCAATTTTAGCAACATCCACCATTGGCGCGGCGATTGCATTAATCATCTGGGGAGCAGCAGCCTTTGCCGTTGTACCACCTTTACAAATGCGTGTTATGACAGTCGCTCACGATGCACCAGGCCTCGCTTCTTCAGTGAATATTGGTGCATTTAATCTTGGAAATGCTTTGGGCGCTGTTGCAGGTGCCGCAGTGCTAAATCTTAACCTCAGCTATGCTGCAGTGTCTTATGCAGGCGCTACACTGAGCGCTATAGCGTTGATTTTAGTATTGATACAGATGAAGCTTAAACCTCAAACAACTGCATGTTGCCCACAAGCCGAGTAACACACACTTAAAATAGCCTACCCAAAGTAGGCTATTTTTTAGTTCGCATATAACTTTAAAAAATCTGCCATTAATTTGGTTGCCCATGAATGGGTTTCCACTAGACCTTCATAATAACCACAGTGACTGCCTTTTTTGGTGGTTACCACCACAACATTCGGCAAAGAGCGGATTAATTCTTTATAGGGCTCAAAGTTTTGAATGTGGCAAATAGGATCGTCTTCGGCATTTAAAATCATCAAAGGAATTTTAAGATTTTCAAATACATAAATTGGATTGGTAGATTTTGCATAACTTTCATAATCAGTAAAACCAGCCATTTGGAAATAAGCACGCTCAAACTGCGCCAAATTTTTACTTTTTAGTACTTCTATTAAAGATGGTGTTGTTGACCATGTTGCAGAATAGGGTTCTACAAATTTCTGAAAGAGCTTCTTGGTCATCATTTTACTGTAAAAAGGATGGACATTTTTAAAACCAAGTTCGGTGTCATAGCCCGGACATAAAGCAAAAGCCGCTTTAAGTGGTGTTTCCTCACCTTGTTCGCCTAAATAGCGGACCAATAGCCCCGTTCCTGCAGATGAACCGACGCCATACAAACACGATTCGGGAAATTTCTGCTGAATACAGGCAATCTGTTCACGTAAGTCATCTGTTGAACCAAATAAATTTATTTTGGCAACTGGCATAGGTAAATTGGCATGGCCACGTCTTAAACAGAGTGCAATGCGCCAACCTGTATATAGATGAAGATCCCGAACCACTTCTCGCATACTTTCAGGCGTTCCCGTAATCGTATGCATGAGCACCACAGTTGGCACATCCGCAGGTAAATCTAAACCCAACCATGCAATGGCTGTGATCCCTCCATCAGCCATGGTCAGTTGCTCTATAGCGTCGTATTTAAGCTTCACTTGGCGCTTTTTAATGACATCAAAATACAGTAAATGTGCATGAGTATTCGACAGCCAAGGCGTAGGACGATATTTTTCATGTAGTTGCTTTAACTTCCGCACCACATGTTTCATTTGCCCTTCAGGATGATAATAAAGCTGTGGTATTTCCGCACCGATGGCATGATCTACAAAATTTAAAAGAGCCAGACGCCCTTTATGCATCACATTATTCATTGACCTTACCTTCACCTCGCTTCGCACTACAGCAAATCATTTCAATCTTTTCACTTTGACCAACAAGGCCCATTAAACAAACGTATCTACAAAACCATATCTCACTAGCAATATTTGTTTACTTAAACCTCATAAGCAAAAAGCATGACAATATCCATCATGCTTTTTATCATTCTGTGATGAGCATTTAAAAATCAGCAGATTCAAGGCTGATATTGCATAATGCGCTCACCCATTTTCGCCGCCAATACTTCCAAGCCACTTTTCGGACGGAGCATGACTTCAAAATCAATCATCTGTCCTTGTTCATTAAACTGAATCATGTCGATCCCTTTTAATTTTTTCTCGCCAACATTGGCAGAAAACTCAAGCACCACATTTAAACCATCTTCTGAGTAAAACTCACGGTGATAGGTAAAATTTTCAAAAATTTGAATCACATTGGTCAAAATAAAAGTTACTACAGGCTTACCTGGATATGGGTTAAACGCGACAGGTGAACGAAACACCACATCCTCTGCCAAGAGTTCATTTAAAATATTCATATCCCGTGTGTCGAGCATTTCGTGCCAACGTGCAACAGATTTTTTTGTTATTTCAATAGTCATGTTTATGTCCTTTTTTTGTTGATGAATCATTTCCCTATCCTCAAACTCCTCTCAAAATGGAGAGGAAGCACGACAACTGCATATTAAATTGAATGTAGTTGTCGTGGTTAAGTATGAGGCTGATTAAATCACCGCAGCCAAATCTGCACCTTGACGAATGGCACGTTTAGCATCTAACTCACCAGCTTCTTTCGCACCACCAATCAAATGCACATTTTTCCCATCTGCTTGTAGCTGTTCATACATCGCGGTATAGGATTCCTGACCTGCACAAATCACCACATGATCAACATCTAAAATACGTGATTGACCATCAACGGTAATATGCAAACCTTGATCATCAATTTTGTCGTAGCTTGCACCCGCAATCATTTTCACATCGCGGTGTTTCAAACCTGTACGGTGAATCCAACCCGTGGTTTTACCTAAGCCAGCACCAACCGATTTAGCCTTACGTTGCAATAAATACACTTCACGCGGCGATTCTTCGACGTCTGGATGTTTCAAGCCACCGACTTGCGCATAAGTGGTATCAATACCCCATTCATCATAAAATTTCTCAGGATTGAGGCTACCGCTTTCACCTTCATGCGTTAAATATTCAGCCGTATCGAAACCAATACCGCCTGCACCAATGATTGCTACACGTTTGCCAACAGGTTGACGTTCACGTAATACCTGTAAATAGCTCAATACTTTTGGATGATCAATACCATCTATATCTAACTGACGCGGTGTTACACCCGTCGCCACCACGATGTCATCAAAATCAGACTGAGCTAATTCTTCATACGTTGCTGTATGGTTCAATACCAATTTAATCTGAGGCAATAGTTCTATTTTGCGTTTGAAATAACGCAGCGTTTCATAAAACTCTTCTTTACCAGGAATCGTTTTCGCGATATTGAACTGCCCACCAATTTGGCTCGATGCTTCAAAAATAGTTATGTTATGACCACGCTCTGCAGCATAAGTTGCAAAGCTTAAACCCGCAGGTCCCGCACCAATCACAGCAATATTTTTCACCTGTGCAGATTCTTTAAAAATCAGTTCAGTTTCATAGCAAGCTTGAGGGTTAACCAAACATGTTGCAATTTTCATCGAAAAAATATGATCTAGGCAGGCTTGGTTACAACCAATACAGGTATTAATTTCATCACTACGACCTTGTTCTGCTTTTTCCACAAAACGTGGGTCAGCCAGCATTGGACGTGCCATGGACACCATATCTGCATCACCCGAAGCAAGTACGTGCTCAGCCATTTCAGGGGTATTGATACGGTTTGAGGTGATTAAAGGAACATTCACTATACCTTTTAATTTCTTGGTCACCCATGTAAATGCAGCACGTGGCACTTTGGTTGCAATGGTCGGAATACGTGCTTCGTGCCAACCAATACCGGTATTGATAATGGTTGCACCGGCTTTTTCAATCGCTTTTGCAAGTTGCACAACTTCTTCGAAAGTCGAACCGCCTTCAACCAAATCCAACATAGAAAGACGGTAAATAATAATAAAATTTTCACCGACTAATTCACGCGTACGACGCACGATCTCAATTGGAAAACGAATCCGGTTTTCATAACTGCCACCCCATTCATCATCACGGTGGTTGGTACGTGCAGCAATAAACTCATTAATTAAATAACCTTCTGACCCCATGACCTCTACACCATCATAACCCGCTGTCTGTGCTAACTGAGCACATTTGGCAAAATCATTGATTGTGCGTTCGACGTCTGCTGTGCTTAAAGCTTGCGGTTTTACTGGGTTAATTGGTGCTTGAATAGATGAAGGTGCAACATTATTGGCCTGATACGAGTAACGACCTGTATGCAAAATCTGCATCGCAATTTTACCGCCAGCATCATGTACCGCCTGCGTAATCACTTTATGTTTTTCTGCTTCTTCTAAAGAGTCTAATTTTGAACCACCAGCAAATGTCACACCATCATCATTGGGAGAAATACCACCAGTTACAATCAGACCTACACCACCTTTCGCACGCTCAGCGTAAAAAGCTGCCATGCGTTCATAGCCACCCGGTGCTTCTTCAAGGCCGATATGCATAGAACCCATCAATACACGGTTCTTTAGCGTTGTAAAACCTAAATCTAGTGGTGCCAATAAATTTGGATAATTTGACATTTTTTCTCCTTAGCGTGCTGAAAAGCTGGCTATTTTTATCTTCACTTGTATACGAGCTTTCTCTTTTCATCTACGTATACAATATTTTTGCAACTTGTTGCACTAATTTATATGCGAGATTTGATTTTTATGCAACATGTTGCATAATAAAAAGTACAAAACTATTTTGACTGAGCCATATATGTCTTTAGCCCATGTTTTACTCACGAGCTTACTTGAAAAACCGAGTACAGGAATTGACCTTGCACGCCGTTTTGACCGCTCTATGGGCTTTTTTTGGAATGCAACACATCAGCAAATCTACCGTGAACTCAATGGCATGCTGCAAAAAGGCTGGATCAGCACCATTGAAGATGAGCACAGTACAACCCGTAAAAAAACCTACCAAGTTGAACAGCTTGGACGTGTTGAATTAGCCAATTGGATGGTTGAGCAAAGCCCTCCGGCTCAATTACGTGAAGAGTTGATGGTTCGTTTACGTGCAGAAGCTCAGCTGGGTACAAATGGCGTATTACCCGAATTAGAGCGCCATCTAGACATTCACAAAGAAAAACTAAAAGTGTACCAGTCTATTTTTGCAAAAGACTTTGCACATGCGCATGATGAAGACCGTACTTTGTACATTCATAAAATGATTTTACAGCTTGGGATAGATTTGGAAATCGGTTGGATCAAATGGCTCGAAACCATCATTCCACAGTTGCATAAATTTAATCGCTAAAACAAAAAAATAAATAGGAAGCCGCATGCCACACTATACAATGCCCGATCAGCAACAACTGTATGTTCGTGAATATGGTCAAGGAGAACCCATTCTGGTTTTATCGGGGCTGGGCATGCAAAGTTGGCAATGGCATCCTTTTCTATATCAACACCGAAAGCATTTTAAATTTATCATTCCAGACTGGCGTGGATTTGGCGGCTCTAAACTTTGTCAAATTCCAAATATGGACATCATTTCAAGCCATTGGCGAGATATTGACAGCTTAGTTTCCCAGCTCGGTTACGATAAAATCACGGTGATTGCCTACTCCATGGGGGCAACGACCACCATGCACGGTTTAAAATACGGTCAGTTTGCTGAAAAAATTAAACGTTATTTACACATCGATCAAACCCCTAAAATACGAGTAGATGCAGATTGGCAATATGGTTTATATGGCAAACGTCACACTGAGTTTTTAAGTATTTTAGAAGACATCTCGAAGGTACTTGCAATCAACCTCTCTGTGCCATTTGCACAGCAGATGAATAAACATGACCGTCAAGGTCTGGTCGACGCTTGGTTAAGGTTCATAGACTTACAAAATAGCAATCCTTATGCATTATCCGCTTTCCGTATTGCATACCAACAACCAACTTTACAGAAGCTGATGTTACCCTCACAAAGTGTGGCGTATTTATATTGGTATATTCAAAATTATTTGAACCATACTGAAGATTATCGTGAAGCCATTGCAGCACTCACCGCGCCAACAACTTTTTTCACAGGGGCAAAATCGATCCTCTATCCTGCTCAAGGTCAAAAAATTATTGCTGACAGCCTAGCCAATGCAGAGCAGATTATTTTTAAAAAATCGGGACACACGCCATTGCTCAGTGAACCGGTCAAATTCAGCAGTGAACTCACCAAGTTCTTAAAACAAGCGCTCTAATAAGACTGAATAAAAAAATAGGCTCAATACTTTTCAAGATTGAGCCTGTTTTTTATATACAGGATGGTTTTACTTAATAGGTAACTTAAAAATTAATTTCAAAATCAAATTGTTTTTAATGTTAAAACAAGTGTTAGAAAACTCGACGATCATATTCAATTGCTTCTAAGTCATACACTTGGTAAACACAGTCAAATAAAGGACGCGCCAATTCCCCTTCATCATCATTCCGCACGATCAAGTAAATTTGGCTAATGGCCGCACTATCCGATAATTTCACATAATTCACATGCCTAAACTGCATAATTTGTACAGATTCAGGAACAATACAAATGCCTTCGCCTGCGGCAACCATGCCTAGTGATTGCTGCAAATCTGCTTGAGTGTTAAAGCGTTTCGGCTCCATACCATATTCTAAAAACAACGACTTGATTAGCGTTGCATAACTTTGACCATCCGTTGCTGGATAGATAAAAATCTGCTCATCTTTGAGATTATTTAATGCAATCTGCTGCTGTGAAGATAAAGGATGGCTTGAATGCACCGCAACAATCAGAGGCTCTTCACGCAATAGCACACGTTTAACCGCCTGATCCGACACACGAACTCGGCTAAAACATGCATCAACCCGACCTTCTTTTAATGCCTGAATCTGATCAACTGCACTCAGTTCAATTAAATTTACATTTAAGTGTGGATATTGCTGGCGGAACAAATAAACGATTCGAGGTAATAAACCACAGAGTAAGGAACCGCCATACCCAATATTAATGGTACGTTCAGTAGCACTGGCCCGCTGCGTAATGAGCTTAATTTCTTCTGCATTGGAGAGTAATTTCACGGCTTGCTGATAAAAGAAACGGCCAATGGTGGTGGTTCTCAAAGGACGGCTGCCACGCTCAAAAAGCTGTGCCCCCAACTCTTCTTCTAAATTTTGAATTTGACGACTTAAAGGAGGTTGAGCAATAAATAGCTTTTCAGCAGCCTTCGTAAAACTCTGTTCTTCTACAACGGCGACAAAGTAACGTAAATGTCTTAATTCCATGACATTGTCCTTTAATGTCGAATTTCTTTCATAATGGTCTTTTATTTGAATATATCAGGACGACACTCAAATCACATCCTTCAAATTCGGTTATTTAAAAGATATATACACCACATTTATTGTTTGGTCATGCTAATGTGAAACGATTACAAGGTTAACCCGACTTTAGTCTTGGCAATTTTGCTCAACTTTCTCACATGAAAAACTACAAAACGTGATTGACTTCATGAAACAATTCAAGTTAATTAGCTAAATCGTTGCAAATATGGAATAAGAACAGTGCTGAGTGATCTAGATGATTTTTATTGTTTTGCCCAAGTGGTCGAACATGGTGGTTTTAGTGCAGCCGAACGTGCAACAGATATTCCAAAATCAAAACTGAGTCGTCGAGTCTATAACTTAGAAGAACGTTTAGGTGTCCGACTAATTCAGCGTAGCTCACGGCATTTTGCTGTTACAGATATTGGTATGAACATCTATCGTCATGCACAAGTCATGATGAATGCCGCTCAAGCCGCACACGATTTGGTTGATCATCTCAGCACACAGCCGCGCGGTTTAATTAAAGTCAGCTTACCGGTTTCCATCGCACAAAATGAAATGACCAAAATTTTGCCTGAATTTTTAAAACAATATCCAGAAATTAAAGTGCAAATGATGGTGACCAATCGCCGCGTAGATATCATTAATGAAGGCTTCGATCTTGCTCTACGTGTCCGTTCAAATCTAGATGACGACCCAAATTTAGTCATTCGTAAATTTGAAACGATTGAGCAGCACTTATTTGCCAGTCAGGCCTATCTGAATAAATTTGGTGAACTCAAACAGCCCGAAGACTTATCACAGCATCAAATCTTAAGTATGGCGGATGAGCATCTCGATCAACATATTATTGTGACCGATGCACAGCATCATCAGAAAAAAATTAAAGTCAACCCAACGGTAATGGGCTCTGACCTATCGATGTTAGCTGCACTAGCCTGCCAAGATTGTGGCGTGGTGTTATTACCCGACAGTATTGTGTCCGATCATGTGAAATCAGGTGCTTTGGTTCATGTATTACCTGAATGGAAAGCTGCACATGGTATTTTCCATGCTGTTTATCCATCTCGTCGTGGCTTATTACCGGCTGTACGTGTTTTCATTGATTATTTAGTTGAAAAACTCAGCCAACATGAACACGCTAAATTTTAGGCAAAAAAAAGCTTACCCATGTGATGGGTAAGCGAAAACTTAAAAACTAAGTAAAATCAGAAACTACAGCAGAATCTGTAATCATATTATATAAATAAAATACATCTTTATTAAATCGTTAATAGCTCTAACTGATTTTCAGAGTTATAAGCAAAACCTTATAAATTAAGCTATAGAGAAAACCTCTTAGTCTTAAAACCTATAACGCTCATACACACTACAACTTATTAGACTAAAGTCAAAAAATATACACTTGTACAATTTAATTTAACTTCAATCCTTTAGATACAGCAGATTCAGGATTAAATTCGCGATTTAGCTTAGATTGCAGGATATGCACCTGTACCTTCTGGCCATGGAGATAGCAACTCAAAACCACTATCGGTCACAACAACCATATGTTCCCACTGTGCCGATAAAGAACGGTCTGCAGTAATCACTGTCCAGCCGTCTTTTAATTCTTTAGTTCGCGCTTTACCGCTGTTGATCATCGGCTCAATGGTAAAGACCATGCCTTTTTTCAGAATGACACCTTGACCCGGTTGACCATAGTGTAAAACGCTTGGTTGCTCATGATAAACTTTACCAATCCCGTGACCACAGTATTCACGTACAATGCTGTAGCCTTCACGATGAGCAACTTGTTGAATGGCATAGCCTACATCCCCCAAAGTTGCTCCCGGTTTAACTGCATGAATCCCTGCAACCATCGCTTCGTAGGTAGTTTCCACTAACTTTTTAGCCGCAGGCGAAACCTCACCCACATAGTACATACGACTGGTATCACCAAAATAACCATCTTTAATGATGGCAACATCAATATTGATAATGTCACCATCTTTCAATACAGTTTCTTTCGAAGGAATACCATGACAAACCACTTCATTCGGTGAAATACAGGTGGTTTTGGTATAGCCATAGTAGCCAACGTTGGCAGGAATCACTTTAAGTGTGTTGACGATAAAATCATTACAGATATCGTCTAGATATTCAGTGGTCACGCCCGGCTTGACATACTCCCCGATCATCTCTAAAACCTGAGCAGCTAAACGACCTGAAATGCGTAATTTTTCAATATCTTGCTCGGTTTTAATCGTGATTTTGGAAGCTTTCATCTGAATATCCTCAAATTTGAATACACCGAATTATAGACCTTTTAGATTTTTTTTGTTTTATTCAGCCAATATTTCTGCATTTATTCGGCTTATAGCATCCTATTTAGTGCTGAAAATTAGAACAATTGATTTATATCTGATAAATCTTAATCGCTAAACATATTTCTATAAAAAATTTATATACAATAAATTTCTTTTATTTATCATAAATATAAATAAAACATTATTTTATCTGTCAATATATTCATGATTCGTATTATAAAAACTATCTATACGATTTATAAATTTTGCTCCAAAAACGAGCTTAATTGCACTAAAATTGCCTTTTTTCACAGTTCATCTCCCCTTTATGACAAGTCTTCGTACACGGGATATTGTTGCCTTAGGTTTTATGACCTTCGCACTGTTTATTGGTGCAGGCAACATTATTTTCCCACCAATTGTCGCACAGCAAGCGGGTGAACATGTTTGGTTAGCTGCATTTGGTTTCTTAATCACCGCAGTTGGTCTACCTGTCATCACGATTATTGCTTTGTCGCGTGTTGAAGGTTCTATTCAAGTTTTAAGTTCACCTTTGGGTAAAGCAGCCAGCATTATCCTTACTGTCGCGTGTTACTTAGCTGTTGGACCTTTATTTGCAACACCTCGTACAGCTACCGTTTCTTATGAAATTGGTTTCTCTTCTTATTTTGGTAACGGCGCAAACAGTCTGCTAATTTATAGCGTGATTTATTTTGCATTAGTGACCATTGTTTCACTTTATCCAAACAAAATTTTGGATACTGTGGGTTATTTCCTTTCACCACTCAAGATCTTAGGTCTCATTGTACTGGGTATCTCTGCGTTCTTTATCCCTGCCGGTGTGATTCCACCTGCTATTGGTAATTACGTGGCTGCACCAGTTTCAGAAGGTGTGGTCAATGGTTATTTAACCATGGATACTTTAGGCGCTTTAGTTTTTGGTATCGTGATCGTAAAAGCCATTACTTCACGCGGTGTAACGGATAGTAAGCTCGTCACTAAGTATGCTGTCATTGCCAGTATTATTTCTGGTATTGGACTTACACTGGTTTATATCAGCTTGTTCAAACTCGGTATGGGCAGCCATGATATTGCTCCAAATGCAACAAATGGTGCAGTGATCCTGCATGCATATGTACAACATGCTTTTGGTGATATGGGCGCTTATTTCCTATCTGCAATGATCTTTGTTGCATGTATGGTGACCGCGATTGGCTTGACCTGCGCATGTGCTGAATATTTCTCAGAATTGACTAAAATTCCATACAAAGTTTTTGTGTTCATTTTAGTTGGTTTCTCACTGCTGATTTCAAACTTAGGTTTAACCAAACTCATTGCAGTTTCAGTGCCTGTTTTAAGTGCGATTTATCCACCTGCGATTGCAGTTATCCTACTGAGCTTCTGCTCTAAATGGTTTATTTCACCATCACGAGTTATTGCTTCTGTTACCGCATGTGCGTTTATTTTCGGTATTTTTGATGGTTTAAAAGTGGCTGGTTTCGAAGATGCACTTCCAAGCTTTATTGCCAATCTACCACTTGCTCAACAAAATTTAGCATGGCTGATCCCTTCTGTGATTGTGCTGATTATTGCTGCTGTAATTGATAAAGTTAAAAAATAACCTTTTTTGACTTGTCTAAAATCGGAGTTTTACCCGAATGACGATTTTACCTGCGACCAATAATTGTCGAGTTTTACCCAAACTGACTTTTATTTGTCCTACTACAGCGCAATAACCCTAAGTCATTGAACTTTTTTAATAAAGTTTTATTTTCATGATGAGAAAAAAATCCAGCCCTTTGGCTACAAAATATAATAATAGTTAAAATACAAATACTTTCTGCAAAATACACCGTACACAAACTCCATGATTAAGCCCGATTCAGACTGTAAGCTAGGCGGTTTCGTGTCATAAAGCCGATATACCCGTGTTGGTATATATATTGCTTATTCATACATAGATATTATGCATCGACCATTTTACTCACCAGTCAACACCTTTAGATTCATAATATTTAGTATATGAATAAAATGATTATTCTTATACGATGATCTAACATAGTTTTATGACAAAATAATGACATTTGCTATTGAAATACTTCTAGTTTCGAAGTACAACAGTAGTTCAAACCTGACCAAAATCATGGGTTTTGGCTAAACAACAACAAGGAGGGGTGGAGATGTTATCAGTACATTTCAAAAAGCAATTCTTCATTAACGCTCTGAAGGCAAATAAGAACATGGTGACCTATACAAGCACCACTATTGCTCTCATGCTGACACTACTTATTCAAGGCTTAATACAAGGAAATTTAAGACCTGAATATTTTGCTTATGCGCTTATTGTCTCTGTAGCCTTTTATTTATGGGCAGTCATTGACCACAAATATCGAAAGCAAAAATCAACAGAATTTTAAGTTAGAAGATGGATGAGGCATCATCCATCTTGAAAAAAGAAAAGATGCCAACCCCCCACCTTCTCGTTCATTCAATCCATTTAAAAAAACAATACAAATAATTCCTAAAATAACCAGAAAATCATCAGCCTTTTCTCATAAATTTTCAATTCTGCAGAACTTAAAATTTTGTTTATATAAAGGCTCTAGACTAGCAGATTTGCACTTAGTTTTACCTAATGAGGTCCCACAACTCTGTTGCTAGCTCATTAGGCTCCCTCATCCAACGCCATTCTGTTTCTTTAAGATGATAATCAAAATACTCTT
>NZ_VOZT01000025.1:0-48481 GCF_013419625.1 Acinetobacter sp. YH12070
ATTCATATTAAGCTTTACGAGGGCGTTGTATCGTCTGACGAGACGTGTATCAAGATGGGAGATATTAAATTGAAGAGCATGCTCTTCAATTTAACCCAAAACTTGGGATTTGTGTAGATACCTATGCTTTAATCAAGGAGGGACTTTTTGCTTTATGCTGTCGTATCTATCAGCTTTGCACCGGTCATTGACTGTAATTCGTCAAAGCTCAGACCCTCAACTTTTTCAATCACTTTCATGCCTTCAACTGTTACATCAATGACGCACAAATCTGTGTAAATACGATCGACACATTGCAGGCCTGTCGCAGGGTATGACAATTCAGCAACAATTTTCGGTTCACCTTTTTTGGTCACATGGTCTGTAGTAATAAAGACTTTTTTCGCCCCAACAGCCAAATCCATTGCACCACCTACAGCAGGAATTGCATCTGGCGCACCAGTATGCCAATTTGCTAAGTCACCATTTCGGGCAACCTGAAAAGCGCCTAATACTGCAATATCTAAATGCCCGCCACGCATCATGGCAAAAGAGTCACCATGGTGAAAAAAGCAGCCGCCCGTTTGCATAGTGACAAACTCTTTTCCTGCATTAATTAACTCAGGGTCTTCTTCGCCTTTAGCTGGAGGAGGACCAAAAGCCAAAAGTCCATTTTCTGAATGTAGAAAAACATCTTTATCTGTTGGTAAATAATTTGAAATTTTAGTGGGCAAGCCAATGCCTAAATTGACATAAGCACCATCTGGAATATCTTGTGCAACACGTTCTGCAATTTGATCACGGGTTAATTTGGTATAGCTCATGGTTCTTTCCTCACGTGATTTATGCAGATTGCTCAAGCTGTGCAGGTTGAACAGCCACAACATGTTGTACAAAAATGCCAGGGGTAATAATGTGCTCTGGGTCTAATGCACCAAGTTCAACAACTTCAGAAACCTGAGCAATTGTCACATCTGCTGCCATAGCCATAATGGGGCCAAAGTTACGCGCTGATTTGTTGTAAACCAAGTTGCCCCAGCGGTCGCCCTGATGTGCTTTGATTAAAGCAAAATCAGCTTTAATTGGATTTTCGAGGACGAAATCTTTGCCTTCATAATTGAGTGTAGGTTTGCCTTCTGCCAACAACGTACCAAAACCTGTTGGTGTATAAATTGGACCTAAACCCATGCCTGCCGCTTGAATACGGCAAGCCAAATTACCTTGTGGTACAAGCTCAAGTTCTATTTTTCCTGCACGGTATAGCTCATCGAACACCCAAGAGTCCGATTGGCGAGGGAAAGAACAGATCATTTTACGGACAGCACCAGCTTTGAGTAATTTAGCCAGTCCATAGTCACCATTACCTGCATTGTTGTTGACGATGATTAGATCTTTGATCCCAAGTTCAATCAGTCCATCAATCAGTTCAGCAGGCTGACCAGCCGTACCGAAACCGCCAATCATAATGGTTGATCCATCCTTAATTTGAGAAAGTGCTTCTGTTAAGGAAGCGGTACTTTTATCAATCATGCTACGATCCTTCATCAAGAACGATAAAACTATTTACCTGACTAACCACTTCAGTCATGCAAGGCAGATAATCTTTTATTTCAAATATTTACAAACTCAAAATGCAGATCAATGGATTTCAATCATGTGCTACACAATTGGAATCCAATCACATCAGCTGTCATCACTACGAATAGAAGATGGATGACGATTTAAAGCCATAACTTCAATATTCATATACGGGTAAAGGGGCAATCCTTGTAAAATGTTGTGTAGCTCTTCATTACTTTCAACATCAAAAATACTGATATTTGAATATTGACCAGTAATGCGCCAGATATGACGCCATTTACCTTGACGTTGTAGATCTTGTGAATAAGCCTTTTCTACAGCTTTAATTTCATTGGCTTTTTCGACTGGCATATCTAATGGAATATTGACATCCATGCGTACTTGGAAAAGCATTTCTTACTCCTAGCTAAATGTTATTTACGACGTAAGTCATCAATTTTGTTTTCATCAATTTCAATCCCTAAACCCGCTGTGGTCGGAATCTTGAGTTCGAAATCTTGATATTGAAGTGGGGTTTTTAAAATTTCTTCAGTCAACAGCAATGGACCAAAAAGCTCTGTGCCATAAGCTAAATTGTCAAATGTAGAAAATGCATGTGCCGATGCAATAGTGCCCACAGGGCCTTCAAGCATGGTTCCACCATATAAATCGATACCCGCAAGTTTGGCGATTTTTGAAACCTCACAGCCTTCGATTAAACCGCCAGACTGTGCAACTTTGACTGCAAAAACAGAGGCAGAATTGTGCCGAGCAAGTTGATATGCCGTTTGAGGCCCCATCAGTGATTCATCTGCCATAATCCCAATATCAAAACGACGAGTTAAACGGCGCATCGCGTCAATGTTATCGATTGCGCAAGGCTGCTCAATCAGGTCAACACCACCATCTTGTAACAACTGAATGCCTTTAATGGCATCTAATTCAGACCATGCACGGTTAACATCCACACGTATAGAAATGTCTGAACCTAACGCTTTTTTAATAGCTAAAACATGCTCAACATCAGCTTCAACGGGGCGTGAACCTATTTTGAGTTTGAAAATATTGTGTCGTTTTGCCGCAATCATCTTTTGTGCTTCGGCAATGTCTTTTTCCGTATTGCCAGATGCAAGTACCCAAAGAACAGGCAAGCTGTCACGTAAACGGCCGCCCAATACTTCACTTAAGGGCAGATTTAAACGCTGCGCCAAAATATCGAGTAGCGCCGTTTGAATGGCACATTTAGCAAAGCGATTGCCGTTAATACTACGTTTAATAGCTTGCATGGTTTGAGCAACATTCAAACCAGTGAGAGTTTTCAGTAAAGGACTAAAATAAGTTTCAATATTGGTACGAATGCTTTCAGGGCTTTCTTCACCATAGCCTAGACCACCAATCGTCGTCGCTTCCCCCCAACCGATATAACCATCTTCGGTGGTGATTTTAATCAAAACAAGGGTTTGCGTTTGCATGGTTGCAACAGCCATCTTGTGCGGACGGATTGTTGGGATTTCCACGAGCAGGGTTTCAATCGACTTATACATCTTGCGTATTTCTTATCTATCCAACTATTTATATACCCTAATTTAATGTAATATCTTTAACTAGAGCGATTTTGGTATTTTTAGATACTTAAAAGGTATATAAATGGAATTAAGGCACTTACGTTACTTTGTCACCGTGGTTGAAGAGCAAAGTATTACCAAGGCAGCAGAAAAATTATGTATTGCTCAGCCACCTTTGAGCCGCCAAATTCAAAAACTTGAAGAAGAGCTGGGGATTACGTTGTTTGAGCGTGGTTCTAGACCCGTGAAAACCACAGAAGCAGGTATGTTTTTTTATGAGCATGCTGTACAGATATTGACGCATACCGCCCAGGCCAAAACCATGGCACAGCGAATTAATGCCGTCGATAAAACTGTCCGTATTGGTTATGTCAGTTCGCTTTTATACGCATTATTGCCGCAAATTATTTATTTATTTCGACAACGCAACCCAGATATTCATGTTGAACTCATAGAATGTGGTACACGCGACCAGATTGAAGCCTTAAAAACCGGTCGAATTGATATTGGTTTTGGACGACTTCGCTTAACCGATCCGTCCATTAAACGTATTTTATTAAGAAAAGAAGCGCTACGTTTAGCTATTCATAAAAATCATCATTTGGCTGAATTTAAAGACAAAGGCATTTATCTTTCTCAAATTTTAGATGAACCAATTTTTGCCTATCCAACGACACCGAAACCGAATTTTTCCACGCTCATTCAATCGATATTTACCGAATTAGGACTTGTACCTAAACATTTAACCGAAGTGCGTGAAATTCATATGGCTTTGGGCTTAGTGGCGTCGGGAGAGGGCATTTCCTTGATTCCTGAAAGTGCCAGTGATATTGGCATGAAAAATTTGATGTACATCCCAATCTTAGATTTGGAAGCCTATAGTCCAATCTCTTTGTCAGTACGAAATATGGATCATAGTAATTACATTCCAAAGATACTGGATTGCATTCGTGAAGTCTTCGTTGAAGAAAATATCGACTTACACGCCATCGATGCAGATGCATAACTAATCAAGGTTTCATGGTCGATGTAACACAAGATCCACTATTCAGATGATAGGGTCTTATGGAATATCAATCACTTCAGCCCAAAGCATCCTGATAAATACAAGATTGTGCTATTTCAAAAACCTTTTCATCTTCAATATTTAATTGATCGTATTGCTGCATTTTTTGAATCATCCATTCAAAGTCTGAAGTTTGTGGCGCTTGGGTCTTGCCAAAATTTTGAATGATGCTTTTGATCCGATGAAAAGCCTCGACGTGAATCTGCTCAGAACAATCAAAACGGATGATGTGATATTGCTTTAACAAAGAAAATATTTCAGAAAAATGCGTTTGTTGAAGCAGATCGTTTTGGGCTTTTTGGATGGCAAGATGGATTGCGTTTAAGGTATTGGGATGTTTTTCTGCCCAATCATGGGTAAAAGCCAAAACTTTATCTGGAATATGATCAATAATATCTTGGCTATTGACGATAATACGACTATAGCCTTGTATTTCAGCTTGTGTATTCCACGGCTCTCCGACACAAAATCCATTAATTCGTTGCGTTGATATTGCTTCCACCATATAAGGCGGTGGAAGAGTTGAAAAGGTCTGCGTTTGAGCGAGTTCCGTGTCGGCAAGTGCCAGCCATTCTCTTAAAATATAATGATGAATCGAATGCTGAAAAACATGCGCCAACTGAATCGTTTGATTCTGTTTTATCGCCGATGCAATTTTCTCTGCTGAATTTTTTGGTAGATCTAATGCATGGATATTTAATTCATAGCACAGCTTTTGACTCAAACTAATATAAGCGCAGTTAGTACTGAGTGTAAGAGAGGTTTGTAAGGGAATGCCGAGATGGTCTTTGCCCGTCACAGACGCAGGCAGCATGGCCGATAAACAGTGTGCTACATCTAAAAAACCAAAAGCTAGACGGTCGCGTAAACTTGCCCAAGATGGTTCTTGAGTCAGCGTGACGTTCAACCCTTGTTCCGCAAAATAACCTTGATGTTCTGCCCAGAGCAAAGCAACACAGTCAAGTAAAGGAATATAGCCCAATTGAATATCAGTTTTTTCAAGCTTTTGCATGGTTTATTCCTTAAATTGAGACTGTAACAGCGCTTGCGCATCAAGCAGTCGGCGCGCCATTTCACCCATCGTCATACGGTGACTCATGGCATTTTTTCTCAGCAAATTAAATGCTTGATCTTCGGTTAAACCATGCATTTGTATTAAAAGCACTTTGGCTTTTTCAATATCTTTTCGATCGGCCAATTTGCACTTGGTTTCAGCCAAATCATTCAGCAGTTTTTTATGCTTTTTATATTGTTCAATCGAAATTTCTAAAATGCTATTCAAACGTGCAGGGTTAATACCATCGACAATATATGCCGTGACACCCGCATCAATCGCGCTTCGGATGATTTCAAGACTCGAATTTTTAGTGAACAGAACAGTCGGTAAGTCAAATTGGCTGACACAGCTTTCAATGACATCGCGATGTGGATGATCCATATCCAATAAAATCACATCTGCCTGAATATTTTGCAGATATGACATATTTAAATGATCAATCATGAAACTGGCGACCACATCAAAGTCATGTTGAATTAATGAGGCTTGAATAAATTCAGCACGTTCTTGATCATCATCAATTAGGGCTATTTTTAGTTTTGGCATGCAAACGCTCAGACAGAGCCAAACAAATACGTATTGAGTTTTCTAAGCAATTTAAATGCCAAATTTTAAGACAATACAAAATATAAATCTGCTTCTAAATTTTAGCTTGGTTATATGCACATTTTAAAATTGAACCATTTCCGTGCACTGATCTTGTGCAGGGCTGAACCACGTTTGAACATTCAGCCGCATCTCTATAGGCATATTGACTATCTATTTACCTTAATTCGCTTATTTTCGGATAGATCGGCGCTCAATGCTTAAATATAGAGATGAAATTTACGATTGAAATAAAAACTTGGCACGTATCGTGCTTAATACTTATTGAGTCAAAGAAGACTCTAAAAATTTGTTAGACGGCCAACGACGTCCGTTCTGATCGACTCTGTTATGTGTTAGCGACATAACCGAGTAATTCATGCGTTCAGTTCAGTCAGGAGAAGGTTATGTCTTCAAATTTAAATGCCAAAAAAGCCACAAAAATAAGTCTATTTAATTTTTCTTCAGCAGCAATGCGGGCCTTCCACATGAGTTGGCTCGCATTCTTTGTTTGCTTCTTTGCATGGTTTGCCTGTGCACCGTTGATGCCAGTGATTGCTGGCGAATTTCACCTCACGAAAGATCAAATTGCCAATATTAATATTGCCGCTGTTGCGATCACGATTTTAGTCCGTCTGATCGTTGGTCCTTTATGTGATAAATATGGCCCGCGTAAAACCTATACAGCTTTATTAATCATCGGCAGTATTCCAGTCTTTGGTGTCGCTTCTGCGAGCAGCTATGAATCCTTTCTTTTCTTCCGCTTGCTGATCGGCGCGATTGGCGCAAGCTTCGTCATCACTCAATACCATACAAGCATTATGTTTGCGCCTAATGTTGTGGGTACAGCCAATGCTGCAACAGCAGGCTGGGGCAATGCAGGCGGCGGTGCAACTCAAGCCCTTATGCCTTTACTGCTTGGCGCACTCGTTATGTTTGGTGTAGAGCAAGCGATGGGCTGGCGTATTGCGCTGATTGTACCCGGTGTGATGATGCTGATTGTTGGTGCGCTTTACTGGAAGTTCACACAAGACTGTCCGCAAGGCAACTTTAAAGAACTTCGCGAACAAGGCATCAGTGTTGGCAGTGACAAAAAAGGCGGCTTGGCAATTCTAATGCATGCAGCACGCAATTACCGTGTATGGATTCTATTTGGCGCTTACGCAGCTTGTTTCGGTATTGAAATCTTTATTCACAACATTGTAGCAATGTACTACGTCGACCATTTCAGCTTTGGATTAAAAGAGGCGGGTATGGCAGCAGGTATCTTTGGTTTGCTTGCATTGTTTGCTCGTGCGCTTGGCGGCATTGTTTCGGACAAAGTAGCGACTAAAAAAGGCTTAGATGGCCGTACCAAAGTGTTATTTGCCATGATTCTGCTAGAAGGCTTATTCCTGATTGTCTTCTCACAAATGAATACTGCAGTGCTTGCAATCCTTGCAATGACAGTCTTTGCGCTCTTCACACATATGGCTTGCGGTGCTACCTATGCGCTGGTGCCATTCATTGACCGTGATGCTTTAGGCGGTGTTGCAGGCATTATCGGTGCAGGCGGTAACGTAGGTGCAGTGGCTGCAGGCTTCTTGCTTAAAGGCATGCTGGATATTCAAACCACGCTTATGGTGTTGGGCGGTCTAGTGGTTATCGCTGCAAGCTGTGTACTGATGATCCGCTTCTCTGTAGAGCATAAAGAAAAAGAACAGCGCCTATTTGAACAAGCTGTAAATGAACGAAATTTAGCTGAAGCTCAAAACTAATACTTAAAAGTTGCCTCTAAACATCGCGATTTAGGGGCAAATAAAAAAATCTTGCGGAGAAAGAATATGAAAATCATCATGATTGGACATGGCATGGTTGGCCATAAATTTATCGAATCTGTACTGGAACACGCAGGTGATGATGTTGAATTAACCATTTTGGCTGAAGAGCCGCGTTTAGCCTATGATCGTGTGCATTTAACTGAATATTTCAGCGGTAAATCGGCTAAAGATTTAACCCTATGCCGCAGCGACTTTGCCGATGCATACGGTATAGATTTACGCCTTAGCACCAAAGCGGTTGAAATTGATCAGCGCAATAAAACGGTCACAACCAATCACGGTGATATTCTTTCTTTTGACAAGCTGGTGCTCGCAACAGGTTCATATGCATTTGTGCCGCCAATTCCAGGCAATGAGCGTGAAAACTGCTTTGTGTACCGTACCATTGAAGACTTAGATGCCATCCGTGCCGCAAGCTTGAATGCTAAAACAGGTGTGGTGATCGGCGGCGGTTTATTGGGTCTGGAAGCAGCAAAAGCGCTGCGTGATTTAAACTTAGAAACCCATGTTGTTGAATTTGCACCACGCTTAATGGCAGTTCAGATTGATGATCTAGGCGGTAAAGTTTTACGCTCGAAAATTGAAAATCTAGGTGTTAAAGTCCATACGCAAAAAGCAACATCTTGCATTGAAGACGGTGCAAATGCGAAGCATGTAATGAAGTTTGGTGATGGTTCTGAACTGGAAACCGACATCATCTTATTCTCTGCAGGTATCCGCCCACGCGATGAATTAGCGCGCCAAAGTGGTTTAGCCATTGGTGAGCGTGGCGGTATTGTAATTAACGATTATTGCCAAACCTCAAACCCTGACATTTATGCCATTGGTGAATGTGCGCTTTGGCAAAATAAAATTTATGGCCTAGTTGCGCCGGGCTATGACATGGCACGTATTGCAGCAAAGCATGTGATGGAACAAAACTGCACGCTTTTCGCTGGTGCAGATATGAGCACCAAGCTGAAACTGATGGGAGTTGATGTTGCATCTGTAGGCGATGCGCATGCAATGACACCAAATTCTTTAAGCTATTTCTATGCAGATGAAGCAGCTCAGGTTTATAAAAAAATTGTCGTGAATGCTGATAAAACCAAGCTACTTGGTGCAGTATTGGTGGGCTGTGCTAAAGAATACAATGACCTGCTACAAATGATGCTGAATGGCTTAGAAGTTCCAGGAAGCCCAGAAAGCCTAATCATGCCTGGCTATGCACAATCTGCAGGTAAATCGGGCGGAAGCGGTGTCGATCTGCTGCCAGACAGCGCAACGATTTGTTCATGTAACAACGTCTCTAAAGCAGATATTTGTTCAGCCATTGCTGACGGATCGACTTCTTTAGGCGCATTGAAAAAATGTACTAAAGCTGCAACAGCTTGCGGCGGCTGTGCGCCATTAGTCACTCAAGTACTTAAATCGGAGCTTCAGCGTCAAGGTGTAACTGTAAATAACCATTTATGTGAACACTTTGCTTATTCACGCCAAGAGCTCTATCACTTGGTACGTGTGAACGAAATCAAAACCTTTGATGACCTGATTCAACAGCATGGCCATGGCTTAGGCTGTGACATCTGTAAACCGACGGCAGCCAATATTTTAGCGTCATGCTGGAATGACTTTGTACTTAAACCAAGCCATGCAGGCTTGCAAGACAGTAATGACTACTACCTAGGCAACATACAAAAAGACGGCTCTTATTCAGTCGTGCCACGTATGGCAGGCGGTGAAGTTACTCCGGATGGATTAATTGCCGTAGGTCAAATTGCGAAAGAATATGGTCTATATACCAAACTGACAGGTGGTCAGCGTGTCGATATGTTTGGTGCACAAGTGCATCAGTTGCCTGAAATTTGGGAAAAATTGATTGCTGCAGGTTTTGAGTCTGGTCATGCATACGGTAAATCATTGCGTACAGTGAAATCATGTGTCGGCAGTACTTGGTGCCGCTATGGCGTAGACGACTCTGTGGGTTTGGCGATTTTCCTAGAAAACCGCTACAAAGGCCTGCGTTCACCGCATAAATTGAAAATGGCAGTATCAGGCTGTACCCGTGAATGTGCTGAAGCGCAAAGTAAAGATGTTGGCGTGATTGCGACTGAAAAAGGCTGGAACCTTTATGTATGCGGCAACGGCGGTATGAAGCCGCGTCACGCAGAGCTTTTGGCATCAGACTTAGATACGCAAACATTGATCAAATACATTGACCGTTTCTTTATGTTCTACATTCAAACAGCAGACCGTTTGCAGCGTACTTCTGTATGGCGCGACAACATGGAAGGCGGTTTAGATTACCTGAAAGATGTCGTTGTGAATGATTCGCTTGGCGTAGCTGCTGAACTTGAACGCCGTATGAGCCATGTTGTGGGTACATATCAAGATGAATGGCGTACTGCTGTAGAAGATCCTGAAGTACGTAAACGCTTTGTGACTTTCGTGAATGCAAAAGCAGAACAGCAAAATGATCCGCATATTCAGTTTGCATCCGTTCGCGGTCAAATCAGACCCAAAACAGAAGCTGAACGCGATACGACACGCATTCCAGTGGTTGAAGCTTAAGAGAATAACGAATTTAAAACTTCTTTTATTTGATTTACATCCTTATTCGGTTTCTCGCTAAGGCGAAAATGAAAAGATAGTGATCTAAAAGAAGTTTAAAAAAGGATGAAGAATATGACAATTTTAAAAGAAATAAATGATTTAGACTGGTTTGATGTTTGTGCATTAGATGATATTACGCCAAATACAGGTGTGGGCGCACTGATTGAAAATCAGCAAATTGCGATATTCCGTGTCGGTGAAGAAAAGCGGGTTTATGCGCTGAGCAATCAGGACCCATTTAGCCAAGCCTATGTTATGTCCCGCGGTATTATTGGTGACTTGCAGGGTGAACGTGTTGTGGCATCACCCATTTATAAACAGCATTTCAGCCTTGCTACTGGACGCTGCTTAGAAGATAAAGACCAAAAACTCTTGGTTTTTCCAAGCAAAATTGAAAATGGCCGTGTGCTGATTAGTCCAACTGCTCAAAAAACCTATATTACCAATAACGCGCCATCGTCTGAGTTGATGAAACTTGTTTTGGTCGGCAATGGCTTAGCAGGTATGCGTTGCTTAGAAGATCTGCTGGATATGGCGCCAGAGCGTTATGAAATTACAGTCATAGGCGAAGAGCCTTGGGGCAATTACAACCGCATTATGCTTTCACCTGTGCTTTCAGGTGATAAAACCATTGAAGATATCATGCTGCATTCACATGCTTGGTATAAAGACAAAAATATCCGTTTTGTAGCAGGTGATGCGGCGGTACGCATAGACCGTCCGCGCAAGCAGGTATACACAGAAAAAGGCTTGGTCATCGATTATGACCGTCTGATTTTAGCGACAGGTTCTAAGCCGTTTATTCCACCAATACCGGGAACTGACTTCAAAGGCGTTTTAAGCTTCCGTGATATTTATGATGTCAACAAAATGCTGGACTACTGCAAAACGAAGAAAAATGCAGTGGTGATTGGCGGCGGTTTATTAGGGCTAGAAGCAGCTTATGGCCTGAAACAGCGTGGCATGAATGTTACTGTACTGCATTTGATGGACCGTATTATGGACCGTCAGCTGGATGAAAAAGCCAGCCTGATGCTGAAATCAGCGATTGAGCAAAAAGGCATTCGTATTTTGACTGCAGCGAATACCCAAGAGTTGATTGGGCAAGATGGTCATGTGACACAATTACGTTTGCAGGATGGCACGGTATTAGCTGCAGATCTTGTCGTGTTTGCAGTCGGTATTCGCCCAAATATTGCATTGGCACAAAGTGCAGGACTGCGCTGCGGCCGCGGTGTGATGGTGAATGACACCATGCAAACGTTTGATCCGAGTATTTATGCAGTGGGTGAATGTATTGAACACCGCAGCCAAACTTTCGGTTTAGTTGAACCGCTTTGGGGACAGGCATTCATTTGTGCATCGCATTTGGCCGAACATGGCAGCTTAACCTTCAAAGCGCCTATGGTTCCGACGCAGTTAAAAGTCAGCGGCTGTGACGTATTTTCAGCAGGAAACTTTGAACCGCAGGATGATTTTGAAGACATCATTTTGAATGATGAAAAGCGTCAAATTTATAAACGCATTATTATTCAAAAAGATAGAGTGATTGGCGCTGTGCTGTTTGGTGATACAGAAGACGGTGCGTGGTATGCAGAATTGATTTCAGATCAAACTCCAATTTCAAGTATCCGAAACAAATTGCTGTTTGGTAAGGATTTTGCATTAAAGAAAGCAGGGTGATTCATTATTAATCAAAGAATATAGTCACGACCGCGCAATTTCATTTTTAAGAAATTTGTATTTGCGTAGGTGTTGCCTCACTTTTGAAGGATCAAAAGTGACAAAAATCCTTTGTTGGGCGAAGGGTACATCCTATACCCCGCCCAACGATGGCATCCATGCCACCACACGATAGTTAGTTTTAACTTAAATTTAAATAATTTAGTCATCTTTTGAAATTGGTCGTAACACTCAATTAATTGAGTTTGGAAAAAGGAGCCGGCAGAAGTGAATAGCATCCCGATCGTGGAACTGCATAGCTCCACAGAAAATAAAATTAAAACAACGCAAACCACCTGTCCATATTGTGGTGTCGGCTGCGGCGTGAGCGCAACAGTTGAACAGACTGCTTTAGGGCAAAAAGTCAGTGTGACTGGCGATACGAACCATCCATCAAACTATGGCAAGCTGTGCATTAAAGGCAGTAACTTAGCCGATACGATTGGATTAGAAACACGTGTCTTACAGCCAATGCTTGGGCGTCAAACATCACCATTTAATACTCGTCAGGCTACAGACTGGAACACAGCAACAGCTCTGATTGCCGAAAAATTTCAGCAATGTATAGATCTTTACGGACGTGAAAGCATCGCTTTTTATGTGTCGGGCCAACTGCTGACGGAGGATTACTATGCCGTTAACAAATTTGTCAAAGGCTATTTAGGTACTGCAAATATTGACACCAATTCACGGCTTTGCATGTCATCGGCTGTGGCGGCACATAAGCGTGCATTTGGTGAAGACCTTGTACCAGCAAGCTATGAAGACTTTGAGCATACAGATATGGTGGTGCTGGTCGGATCCAATACAGCATGGTGCCATCCCGTGCTGTATCAGCGCATTATGAAAGCCAAAGAAGAACGTGATTTGTTCGTAGTGGTCATTGATCCGCGCTTTACCAGTACCTGTGAGGCTGCAGATTTGCATTTGCCAATTTTACCGGGGCAAGATGTCGCACTGTTCAACGGTTTGCTGCAGTATTTAGTACAAAATAATCATAGTGATGTAGATTTTATCACCAAACATACTCAAGGTTTGGCGCAAGCGCTGGAGCAAAGTAAAACAGAAGCTTCTATGACAGCAGTTGCTGAGCGTACAGGTATTTCTTTAGAAAAATTACAGCTATTTTTTGAAAAATTTGCGCAAACTGACAAAGTTATGTCGCTATTTTCGATGGGGGTTAATCAGTCTTCGCGCGGTGTAGACAAAGCCAACAGTATTATTAATTGCCATTTACTTACAGGCAAAATCGGAAAATTAGGTGCAGCGCCATTTTCTATGACAGGTCAGCCCAATGCGATGGGCGGCCGCGAGGTTGGCGGCTTAGCCAATATGCTGGCTGCGCACTTAGATGTCGATAACACGGCGCATCAGGCATTAGTACAAGAGTTTTGGCAAAGTCCATTTATTGCCAATAAAGCGGGATTAAAAGCAGTTGATCTGTTTCAGGCTGTAGAAAGCGGGAAAATCAAAGCCATTTGGATTATGGCGACAAATCCTGTTGTGAGCTTGCCAGATGCAGATCAAGTCAAACGTGCCTTAGAGCAATGCGAGTTTGTAGTGGTGTCGGATATTTGCAAAGACACAGACACAGCAATATATGCAGATGTGCTTTTACCTGCATTGGGCTGGGGTGAAAAAGACGGAACCGTGACCAATTCTGAACGCCGTATTTCACGTCAAACTGCATTTTTAGATGCGCCGGGTGAATCCAGAGCAGACTGGTGGTCTATTGCACAAGTTGCGAAAAAGATGGGTTATAGCGGTTTTGACTACAGCAGCAGCTATGACATATTTATTGAACATGCAAAATTATCTGCTTATCAAAATGCGCCTTTAGATCAACGTGATACCACTGAGTCTTTTCGCTACTTTAATTTGCAGGGTTTAAGTAAGTTATCTGCACAAGATTATGCTGAATTAAAGCCTGTGCAATGGCCAGTTTGGCGGTTAGATCAGTGCGCTGATGCAGTCAGCCGTTTGTTTGCAGCAGGCCAATTCAGTCATGCCGATGCAAAAGCCAAATTTGTCGCGACAACCGCTGTTGATCCTCTAAATAAGGTTTGCAGCGAATATCCGCTGATTTTAAATACTGGCCGTATCCGTGACCAATGGCACACCATGAGCCGTACAGGTTTATCTGCAAATTTGAGTACGCATATCGCTGAGCCATTTTGTGAAATACACCCGCAAGATGCACTGAAGTTTGGTGTTAAAGATGGTGAACTGGTTGAGGTGAAATCTAACTGGGGCTTATGTATTTTACGTGCACAGGTCAGCAGTAAAATTCGACGCGGTCAAATCTTTGCGCCAATTCATTGGAATGACCAAGTCGCATCGGATGCGCGTATAGGCAAAGTGGTGAATCCTGTGGTCGATGCACTATCTGGTGAGCCTGAATTTAAACATACACCTGTATTTGTACAGCCGTTTTATACACAGTGGCAAGGTGTACTGTATGTACGTGACGGCTTTGAGCAAATGGTGCAAAACACCATTCAAAACACGGTGTGGTGGACCAAAATTAAAACAGCGAAAGCGACGCGTTTTGAGTTGGCCGATCGTAAAAAATTCAGCACTACAGCGCAGCAGCTGAAAAACTTGCTGCCATTTACTGACGAATCATTTGAATGGCTGAATTTAGAGGATCAAACGGCACATTTAAGCCATTCTGTGGTTCTGCAAGACGGTCATCTGATTGCAAGCTTGTATATTGCGCCTAGAGCATTGCTGCCTGATCGTGATTGGATTGCAGGCATGTTTAAGCGTGAACGGCTGAGCGCAATGCACCGCAAAGCGCTGCTGGCAGGTCAGCCAATGAATATGACCAACAGTGCAGGTCCGCTGGTGTGCAGCTGCTTTAAAGTCGGCAAAAATACCATTATCGAAACCATTAAAGAAAAGAATATTAGCCATGAAAAACAAGTCACAGCATGTTTAAAAGCCGGCGGTAATTGCGGTTCGTGCTTAGCAGAAATACGGGGTTTGATTAAAGCCTGTCAGACGGAGTACGCAGAATGATGAAGAAAATCACCAAATCAGTAGGCTATCCAGAAACAGACTTGGTTATTTTGGCGGGTGGTCAGGCCCGCAGAATGAACGGAATGAATAAAGTGCTGCAAAAATTTGATAATGAAATTCAGCTGATTAAGATCCATCAGCAGTTGAAATCACGGGTTGAAAATGTCTGGATCAACAGCCATCGTGACCATTCGATTTATAAACGGCTCATTCCCTCGATCCGCTTTTATCAAGATGATGAAGCCGGATTTTTAGGGCCATTGATAGGGATGAAAAGCGCGTGGTCACATGTTGAGTCTGATTATGTTTTGTTTGTCCCGTGCGATGTGACCTATATCCCGAAGAAAGTGCTTTCGAGATTGCATCAGGCCATGCAGCGGGATCCCTTGTGTGAAGTAGCTGTAGTGGAAATTAATGGCAAAGCGCTGTATCCATTTTGTTTGCTGAAACGAAGCAGTCTCACAATGCTGCAGGTGCATCTTGATCAAAAACAGCGCAGTTTGAAGGGGTGTTTTAGTAAAATGCACATGCAAGTTGCACGTTTTCAAAATAATGCACTCTTTTTTCACAGCATTAACTCTCTAGATGAGCTGCAGCAGCACCGTCAGCTGAATGTTCTCTAAAAGCTGTACCTTTTGCGGAGCTTTCATTTCAAATAATGAGCCTAATGTGCTGTTTTTGAACCCAGAGAGAAAATCTACAGCCAATATGAAGCTTTTGAGCATGATATCTAGAGATAAAACAGACTGCTTTTATACCTTAGATAATGGGCTTAACGGCAATTTATATTTTTAATTGCTATTAGTTATTTATAAGTTATTGATTTTGTGTGTCAAAAAAACAAACCAAATCCTCTGAAATAAATATTCAAAAAAGCGCAAAGTTGGAACACTTATTGCAATTTTTACTGCAAGAAAAGAGGGCGCAAAATTTGTACTGAGCTAAGACAGGGCAAATGACAGCACCATGGAAGATAAACATGAACAGCATGACACAATTACAGCCAGCGACCATTTTTAAGGATCAGTTTGGCCGTGAAAAACGCAAATTGCGCATTTCAGTGACAGACCGCTGTAATTTTAAATGTGTCTATTGTATGCCTGAACACCCTGAATGGATGAAAAAGCATAATCTTCTCAGTTTTGAATCACTTTACAATTTTTGTGAGTTTATGGTGCTGCGCGGGATTGATCAGATCCGGATCACGGGCGGCGAACCTCTCATACGTCAAGGCGTTGTGCATTTTATTGAACAGCTGCAACAGCTGAGAAAGCTAGGCCTTAAACGTATATCCATGACCACCAATGGACATTATCTGAAACAATATGCACAGGCCCTAAAACAAGCTGGCTTAGATGGCATAAATATCAGTTTAGACAGTTTGGATGAAGCGCAATTTTTTCAGCTGACGCAAAAACAATTACAGCCAGTATTAGAAGGGATTGAAGCGGCTAAGCAAGCGGGCTTTGACATTAAGATTAATACAGTTTTGATTAGAGGTCTGAATGATCAGCAGATTATTCCTTTAACTTATTGGGCACAGCAGCAGCGTTTTGAGCTGCGCTTCATTGAGTTCATGCCTTTAGACGGTGATCAAAACTGGACTAAAGATTCCGTTGTCACTGAACAAGAAATATTAACGACATTGAAAACCGTTTTTGAGGTGAACATCTTGTGTGGGCAAGGTGCATCGCCAGCCCGCAGCTATGAAGTAAACGGTTTACCGATTGGGATTATCTCAACCATCAGTAATTCATTTTGCGGTAGCTGTGACCGTTTAAGACTGAATGCTCAAGGTGAGTTTTTTAACTGTTTATTTGCAAAAAAAGGCTTAGACCTGAGCAAGGACATACGCTCACTTAAAAGCACACTGGCTGAAAATGAAAATCCGCTGGATACGTTGAACATGCAAAACAAACTTGGCAGCTATATTTGGCAAAAAGAACAGGGCTTTCACACGATTACAGCGTCTAGTACTAGCAATACCAGAAAAATCAGCATGCATATGATTGGAGGTTAATGATGACTCAAATCACCATCAAAATTGAATCTTTTGGCGCTATTGAGCGTCTATTGCCAGCGCATTTGAGTCTGACTTGCTTGGCACAGCAGTCAATTGCAGAGGTTTTGCAGCAAGTTGCAAATCAATTTCCAGAATCATTCAGCATGCTTGAGCGCTGCGCCTGTGCCATTGGGGAAGACATTGTGCCAAGACAAACCGCATTGATGCAGGACAGTACCGTTGTGCTGCTGTCACCTGTGGCGGGAGGCTGAATATGGAGCTCAAGCATATTTCACGCATACAAGATACAGTATTCAGCCAAGCTGATTTTGACAGCATTGAGGCATTTCCTGAATGCGGCGGTATAGGTGTATTTATTGGCGCGGTTCGTAATCACCATGAAGGCAAAGCGGTAAAAGCCCTGAAATATACAGCTTATGCGCCTGTGGCTGAGAAAATGATCCGACAAATTGAACAGGAAATTCAAGCCAAATACGACGTGTCATATGTACGGGTTGTGCATCGTATTGGCAGTTTAGATATTGGTGATACTGCAATTATTGCTATGGCTTATGCACCGCACCGCCGTGAAGCTTTTGCAGCCTGCGAAGAAGCGGTTGAACGTGTAAAGCATGAAGTGCCTGTTTGGAAAGAAGAGTTTTATATGGATGGCAGCAGTCAATATGTAGAGGGCTGCTGTATTCGTAAGGATCACGCGCCTGAAGTGGCAGATCACGAAACGAAGCATGCTCATGTTCATAGCGAGTCATGCGAACATTCACATCAAAATAGCCAGATCATGCATTTGAATGCCAATATTTACCAATGGCATTTATAAAACCCAAAATTCAATATTTTCAATATTACAGCTGAAAATGAACAAAATAAGGATAAAGCAATGAAAAATGTGGGCATGAAAGCGGAAAGTTACCGTACAGCCATTGCAACTGGAATACTGCATGCACCGCCACATTGCATTGAACTGCTGCGAAATGGCAATACAGAAAAAGGCGACGCGCTGAAAACCGCACGTATTGCAGGTATTTTGGGCTCTAAACGTACAGATGAACTTATTCCGCTCTGTCATCCGCTGCCAATCTACCGTGCAGATGTGGAGTATGAATTGTTTGAGGCGCATGTTGAAATTAGCGCAGTGGTTGAAACCATTGGTCCAACGGGTGTGGAAATGGAAGCTTTGACTGCGGTCAGTCTTGCCGGTTTAACGCTGTATGACATGCTGAAACCGCATTGTGAACCTGAAGATTTATGCTTAGATCAAGTGAAACTGCAAAAGAAAAAAGGCGGTAAATCACATTTTACCCGTGTATTAAAAGAAAGCTTATCGGCTTCGATTATTGTGCTTTCAGATACAGTTGCTGCCGGTAAAAAACCAGATACTGCGGGGCAAAATGTCCTCGAAATTTTAGAAGAAGCAAACTTCAGCAACATCAGCTATCAAGTGATACCGGACAGTCCTGAACAGCTTTTGGCTCTTATTGAACAGTATAAGACGCAATATCCGCTGATTTTGACCGTGGGCGGTACAGGTCTAGGCCAGAAAGATTTAACCGTTGAAACCATTCAGCCGCTGTTAAAACGGGAAATTCCAGGGCTGATGGAAGCATCCCGCAGTTTTGGGCAGAAACGCACCCCTTATGCGGCCCTTAGCCGCGGTGTTGCCGGCTATATTGATGACAGTTTAGTCATTACACTGCCGGGCAGCAGACAAGGCGCAAAAGAATCATTGATTGCCATTTTACCTGCCTTGGTGCATCTATTTGATGTGCAGAAGAATATTCCGCATGCAGGAGGCTACCAATGAACCAAGCCGTATTGCACGCAGGCTGCGGGGCCGAGGCTGGACTGATTTCAGTGGACGAAGCGCTTACGCTGATTCAGACACATACGCAAAGTTTAGCGCATGAAACTTTGGCGCTTCAGCACGCTTTAGGCCGTTATTTGGCGGCAGATGTGCATTCACCAATTCAGCTGCCTTTATTTGCGCAAAGCGCAGTGGATGGCTATGCCATTTGCGCAGAGGGTGAAATTAAAGCAGGTACGCAATTTGAGCTCATTGGAGAAATCCGCGCAGGGCAAACGGCTGAAACTATTTTAAAAGCAGGCCAAGCTGTCCGTATATTTACTGGCGCGCCGATTCCTGAAGGCACGACTACAGTAGCACGGCAAGAAATTGTGAAAGCAGATGCACAGCAAATTGAATTGACTTCAGTTTTAAATAAGCATGCGGATATTCGTGATGCAGGTGAGGAATTCTCAGAGGGTCAAATATTGGCAAGAAAAGGCCAAAAACTTTCTGTGGGCGCAATTGCAGCACTGAGTATGGTAGGTATTTCTCATTGTGAGGTCTACGCTTACCCTAAAGTTGCGGTGGTCATTACAGGTGATGAAGTTGCACAAAATATAGAAGATTATCGTGCAGGTAAAATATTTGATGCCAATGCGCCGCTGATTTTAGTATGGTTTCAGTCGCAGCACGTCCAAGTTGAAGTGATTCATATTGCAGATGAAAAACAGGCGGTTTTAGATTTATTCAACCGTTTAAAAGACAGCTTTAATTTAATTTTAACGACTGGCGGCGTATCTGTCGGTGATTATGATTTTGTTCGGCCGGCAGCCTTGGACATCGGTTTTCAGCAAATTTTCTGGAAAGTGAAACAAAAACCCGGCAAACCGATGCTGTTTGCACAATATCGACGTCCTGACAGCAGTTCCTGTTATTTACTCGGACTGCCGGGCAACCCCGCTGCAGTCTATGTCGGCATGCAAATTTATACAGATAGATTATTGAAAGCCCTACAAGGTCAAACACCTGCGCTGGACTGGTTCAGCGCAGTCATGACACATGACCTAAAAGCAGATGCACGTGAGCGGTTTTTAAGAATGTCGGCGCACTTTGATAAGCAAGGCAAGCTTCAACTAACCAGCCTGTCTAAACAGCAGTCGCATATGTTGAGCAATTTAATGCAAGCCAATTGCATTGTTCGGATTCCTGCAGGGCAGTCTGTGCAAGCAGGACAAATTCTTCAAGGCGTATTTATTCAGCATTAGGAGTTTGCTATGCGATTCAAATTTATTTTAGCAGTAGGACTGAGCTTCATTGCTGGCGCATCTCAGGCGGAAATAGTCAAAATTTATGCTGCAGCCAGTTTAAGCAATGCTATCAGCGATATTGCAAAGCAATATCAGGCACAGAATCCAGACATCAAAATTGTACCGGTATTTGGCGCGTCATCTGCTTTAGCCAAACAGATTGAAGCCGGTGCGCCAAGTGATTTGTATTTTTCAGCAGATGTGGACTGGATGAATTATTTGGTGCAAAAACAGAAAATACCTGCAAAGCAAGTATTCAACATGCTAAGCAATGATTTGGTGCTGATTACGCCTAAAGCGGTGAATATGCAATTTAAAGCCGTGCCGCAGTTTAATTTTGCCAAGGCATTCAAAGGTCACTTATGTACAGGGCAAATGGAGTCTGTACCTGCTGGAAAATATGCCAAACAAAGCCTAACCAAGTTGGGCTGGCTATCAAGTTTGAATGGAAGGATTGTCGGGACAGATGATGTTCGTTCGGCTTTGGCTTTTGTCGAACGAGGTGAGTGCCAAGCGGGGATTGTTTATCGTACCGATGCGATGATCAGTTCTAAAGTTAAAATAGCCGGGATTTTTCCAAACCATACCCATCAACCGATCATTTATCCATTGGCTTTAACACATCAAGGCGCAGCTAAACCTGAGGCCGTGAAGTTTTACCGTTATCTTAAAGACCATGCGCAAAGCAAAATGCTGTTTAAGAATTATGGCTTTGGTGTGAAGGGCTAAAGCATGCTAAGCCCTGAAGAGTGGAGCGCCTTGTATCTGTCGGCTAAGGTTGCCATTTGCGCCACTGTATTTTGCTTACCATTTGCTATAGGGCTGGCATGGGTTTTGGCGCGCTATGAGTTTCATTTAAAATTTTTGGTCGAAGCACTTTTACAAATGCCAATGGTGCTGCCGCCGGTGGTTCTAGGATATTTGCTATTGGTGCTGTTTGGTTCAAATGGCTGGATCGGCAAGATGCTAATTGAATGGGGAATTCAGCTGGTTTTTAATTGGAAAGGCGCCGTTTTAGCATCGATGATTGTGTCATTTCCGCTGATTGTGCAGCCGATCCGTTTGTCTTTTCAAATGATTAATCAGCAGCTGGAGCAGGTTGCAGGCTCACTAGGCGCGCATCCGTTACGGGTATTTGCATCAATTAGCCTGCCGCTGGCATTGCCGGGCATTTTAATCGGGAGCATTTTAGGATTTAGCCGAAGTTTAGGCGAATTTGGCGCAACCATTACCTTTGTGGGTAATATTCCTGATGAAACCCGAACCATTCCAATTGCTATCTATTCGCTGATACAGCAGCCCAATGGCGAAGAATCCGCAATGCGTTTAGTGATCCTTTCACTGCTGGCGGCTTTTGGCGCATTGATTGCCAATTATTATATTTTACAGCGCTATCAGCGAAAACTCGGAGCCGGCCATGCTTCAGTGTGATTTTCAGTTTCAATATGCAGATTTTCAATTGCAGGCTCGGCTGCAGATGCAAGAACAGCTGCTTGGCATTATGGGGCCATCAGGCAGCGGCAAGTCTACGCTGCTGAAAAATTTGGTTGGTTTGCTGCAGCCGCAGCAAGGTTATATATCGCTGAATCAGCGTGATGTGTTCGATACGGCGCAGAAGATTAACGTGCCGATGCATCAACGCAGTATTGCGCTGATTTTTCAAAAAGCATGGATTTTTCCGCATATGAATGTGCAGCAAAATCTGCAATATGCGGAGAACTTAGGCGCTCAGGAAAATGCGAAATTTAAATTTGAGCAAGTGACTAATCTGCTTGAGTTACAGCCACTGCTCAAACGGCGGGCGCATGAACTTTCTGGCGGTGAGGCGCAGCGCGTTTCCATAGGCCGGGCATTGCTGTCACAGCCTGATCTGCTGCTGTTAGATGAACCGCTGACAGGACTGGACCGCAGGCTGAAAGATCAAATATTGCCATTTTTAAACACGGTGAAAGAACAGTCAGCGCTACCGATGATATATGTCACGCATCATGGCGATGAGTTAGATTATTTAAAAGCCCATATTTTGCATCTAGAAAATGGTCAAATAAGTTTTTAAATAAATATAAATTATATAAGTAATAACAGTGAATTAGATGAAAAAATGGCATTAAGCTGCATCTTAAAGTTTTGATTAGAACTATGAAAAACTCATTTTCTAGATTAAATTGTTACAAAACAAGGGAGAACACAGCGTTTTCCCTTTTTTATTCCTAATGATCTTGGAAATAATGATTTGTACGACTGACCGTGCAGACAGGGAATCTAATCGATGCATGATGATAGCTTAGCCACACATAATTCAACTGCAAAACTGGGTGCAGGGCTATCTAATCGGCATATTACGATGATCAGTATTGGTGGGGTAATTGGTGCTGGACTATTTGTTGGATCATCTGCTGCTATCGCAAAAGCAGGTCCTGCCGCTGTTCTTGCTTATATTACTACCAGTATTTTGGTTTTTTTAGTCATGCGAATGTTGGGGGAGATGGCAGTAGCTCAACCTGACACAGGCTCATTTTCAACCTATGCGAGAAAAGCCATAGGGCCTTGGGCGGGCTTTACCATCGGATGGTTATATTGGTGGTTTTGGGTTTTAGTTATTCCTATTGAAGCAATTGCCGGTGCAGAAATTTTGCATGCATGGTTTCCATCAATATCCAGCGCTGTATTTGCGACATTCTTTATTGTGCTGCTCAGTTTAGCCAACTTTTTTAGTACTCGAAGTTTTGGTGAGTTTGAATTTTGGTTTTCTTTGATAAAAGTCTTGGCTATTGTGATTTTTATCGCCATTGGACTCACCGCAATATTTGGATTTTGGCCGTTAGCACCTGATGTGAGTGGTGTAGAAAATTTGTTCAAAAATGATGGATTTATGCCAAATGGCTTGGGTGGCGTACTTTCAGCAATATTGATTTCAGCATTTTCATTCTTTGGCGTAGAAATATTATCGATCGCTGCAGCAGAATCAAAAGATCCTGAGCAAAAAATTAAACGCGCAACCAATTTAGTGTTGTATCGGGTCATCTTATTTTTTGTGGTTTCAATTTTTATAACGGTTGCACTGGTAGATTGGCGTTCACCGCAATTACAACAATTAGGCACCTTCCAATATGTCTTGGTCAGTTTAAATGTCCCTCAATCAAAATTGATTATTGATAGTGTGGTATTTATTGCAGTTGCAAGTTGTATGAATGCCGCACTTTATAGTTCATCAAGGATGCTATTTTCATTGGGGACACGTAAAGAAGCTCCTCAATGGGTCACATCCATTAATGCCTCTGGTGTACCTGCTATTGCTGTATTTGCATCGTCTGTAGTTGGCTTAATTTGCTGTGCAGTCAATTATTTATTTCCAGGCCAAGTATTTGGATTTTTACTGTCTACAACAGGTTCAATTGCCTTATTGGTTTATTTAGTGATTGCATTTTCACAGCTTAAATTGAGAACACAAATCGAAAAAAATGGAACTGAAATTGCGTTTAAAATGTGGCTATTTCCATGGCTCACATGGGCAGTCATTCTGGTGATCTTAAGTGTGCTGATCTATATGTTTTTATCTCCAGCCTACAGTTATGAGACTTCATTGTCCTTAGGTGTTACGACATTGGTAGTTCTCTGCGGCTTAGTTGTGACAAGAAAAGCTAAGTTGAAGAATGATTCAGAACTGAATTAAAAATAAAGGTTTCGCTGATAAAAATCGTAATCATGCACCAATGGATTGTCTTTAGAATGTGTCATGTTAGGGGATTAATGCGAATGCCTTACGTTATATCTCTATGGCAATTCATTTTTAAGATGAATTCAAAGATTCACTTGACCTTCGACCGACTCCAAGCTTTATAATCGTTAAAATTTTCTTGATTGATGGAATATGCGTTCTGCGACATGGATAACAGTCTTAGTTGGATTGTTCATGTTCCAAAGCCTTTGGAACGTGGCAGCTGCTTTCTGTGTGCATGAAGAGCAAACCCCAGTTTTACAAAGCTATCACTTTGGTCATCATCAAAATACCTTATGCGTCAGCAGTGAAAAAAATCTAAAGCATTCATTACATCAAGCATCTGATGAATCTAGTAGCAAACCCATCAAAAATACGGCTAACGATCTGCAACTTGGTGAAGATCATCAAGACCATTTGCCGTCTATGACGCATTTGATTGTACAAAATCCACAATCGATTCTTTTTATTGCACATCAGGCCTTTGAATATTCGCCAAAATTTGTTTGGAAGAATCTTTATCAAGCCCCTGATCTCTTACTGCGAACACCTCCTCCTGTTTATGCCCCGCTAATGGCGGGGTAGCCTAAAACATTCCCGCCACTTTTTTTAATAAATGAGTGGGAAAAATCATGTCTTTATATTTTACGGCGTTTATACGTCTAGGTTTAGCTGTCGGTATTTCGACGGCCTTACAAAGTACTTTTGCAGAAAATGTCAGCAGTTTTGAATCTGCATTTGCCAAAGTACAAAACTACCAAGCCCAAACAGATATTTGGCAACAACAACAGCAAATCTCTGATTTTAATATGCGCCAAAGCAAGCTCTGGCAGAACCCAAGTCTATCGATTGAACAAAATGGTTTTGGTAACAATCAAGATCAAGAACTCAGTATCGCAATCAGCCAACCACTGGATGTATTCGGTCAGCGTAAAATCAATCAAGCACTCGCAAGTACCTCTGCACAGCAAATACAGTTGCAACAGCAAATTTGGAATGCACAAAGTCAGTTGATTGTGAAGTTTGCATGGTCACAGCTAGCCATCGCTCAAAATGAGCAATCGATTTACGCTACACAGCTCAAACTCAGCAAATCTAATTTGGACAGTGCACAAAAACGTTATCAAGCAGGCAGTATAGCTTTGGTGGATGTGGAGCGTGCTCAAATTGAAGCTTTGGAAATACAACGTCTATACCAACAGGCGTTTTTAAAACAGCAAACTGTGGCGCGTCAGCTTTCTAATTTATGGGGTGAAACCACCTCGCAAATCGCGTTGAATAACAGTGTTACACCGTGGCCTGAACAGAGCCAAAGTTTAGTTGAGCGTAATTTATCGGAAGGCTGGTTACAAAAATTGTATGCCTTGAATATTCAGCAGGCAAATCAGCAAATTGAACATTTAAAAGTACAGACACGTCCAAACCCAACCCTAAATATGGGCATGTCACGTACCAAGTCTCCAACAGATACCAATGATACGGTCTTGGTACTTGGTGTGGATATTCCGCTCAATATTTTTAACCGCCAGCAATATGCCATTCCAATGGCGCAAAAACAGCAAATTTTATTAAATCATCAGCAACAGCGCGAGTTAAAACAGTAAGTTTTGGACATCGCCAACAGCATTCACCAGCTTAAAGGTCTACGTACGCAGTTTGATGCCACAGGCAGTCAGATTGGCTTGGCTGAAAAGGTTCAAAACCGAACTTTGCAAGGTTTTCAGGCAGGGAAATTTGCCATTACAGATGTACAGCAAACCACAAAACAACTCCAAGACCTTCGACTTAGCCAAATACAAATTTTGGCGCAGGCTTGGCAGAGCGCACTCAGTGCTGAAGCCCTAAGTATTGGCACTAATTATGAAGAAATCAGCCGTTCAGATGCTTATAGCCAACTAAATAAAAAAGCCATTGAAGCATCCCAAACCCTCATCAACAGCGCATCAGCACAATAAGGCAGTTAATCACATGAAAATTAAACAAGATGGAAAAATTTCACAGCTTTTGATGATTGCAGTTTTGATTGGCTTAACGCTGATGCTGTGTACTGCTATTTGGTTAAGTACAAACAAATCCGATGCAGATAAAACTGAGAGTGAGGGAGAGCATAACGAGGCTAATGATAGTGATGCTGAAGCAGAACATGCGGAAGAAGGTGAACTGCAACTCACCGCTCAACAAATGGTGGAACAAGGTATTAAAATGGCGACTGCGGAAAATGGTCTGGTCGAAAATATTATTCAATTGCCGGGTAAATTGGCGGTCAATACAGATCAGCAGGCACATATTTCCCCAAATTTTAGCGGACATGTCGAGCAAGTCAGTGTGGCACTCGGTCAAACCGTACAAAAAGGGCAAACTCTAGCTGTGCTTTCTGTGCCTGAATTAATTGATCAGCAAGCTAATTTGCGTATGGCAGAAGCCAATTTAGATTTGTCTCGCCAAGATTATCAGCGTGAGCAAAAGCTATGGTCTCAAGGGATTTCTGCCAAACAGGACTTTCAGCGTGCTGAAAATGCCTATCGTCAGGCTCAAATTAGCGTACAGTCGACACAATCGCGCTTGCAAGCTTTGGGCGCGAATAGCGGTCAAAACGGACGATTTATCATTCGTGCGCCTATTGCAGGTGTAATCAGTCAAAAAGATATTGTTGTAGGTGAAAATGTGCAATTGGCAGATCAATTGTTCACCATTGAACAGCTAAAAGATTTGTGGCTAGAATTTAACTTAACTCATCAATATTCCGCACAATTACAAACGGGTCAAAACGTCTCTTTCAAAATCAATGGCTCAGATCAGCTCTATAGCGCAGAGGTACAAAGCCTGACGTCAAAGGCAGATGTGCAAACGGGACGCTTGGTGGTACGTGCCAAATTAAAACAACAATCTGCTGAGCTTCGCCCGAATGTGATGGTCAACGTGCTATTGGCAGATTCAGGTACTAAAAATGTATTACGGGTGCAAAAGTCCGCCGTGCAAAGCATAGAGGGTAAAGACAGTATTTTTATTGTTGAATCTGAACAAAAAGGTCAAGTGCATTTAAAAGCGCAAGCGCTAAAACTTGGACAAGCATCCAGTGATGGGCAATGGCTAGAAGTGATTTCGGGTCTTGATGCAGGGCAAAAGTATATTTCCCAAGGCAGTTTTTTACTGAAATCGGAACTGGAAAAAGACGAGGCTGGCCATGAACACTAATTCAGAGAATCCGAACACAAATTTACCAAAGCCAGCAGGTCTATTCGAACGCATTATTCAGTTTTCAATTCAAAATGCAATTTGGGTGATGCTGTTTGTCTGCACATGGATTGCCGTCGGGATTTACAGTTATCAAAAACTGCCGATTGATGCAGTACCTGATATTACCAACACCCAAGTGCAAATTAATACGCAGGCCAATGGCTTTACAGCGTTAGAAGTTGAACAGCGGATTACTTATCCGATTGAAAATGCGATGGCAGGTATTCCAGATTTGGAGTTGACCCGTTCTATTTCCCGTTATGGCCTGTCACAAGTCACGATTGTCTTTAAAGACGGTACGGATATTTACTGGGCACGTCAGCAAATTAATCAGCGGGTACAGGAAGTTCAGTCGTCATTGCCAGCTCAGGTTTCTCCGACGATGTCGCCAGTTTCGACAGGTTTGGGCGAGATTTATCAATGGGTGCTGAAAGCAGAACCCAATGCAAAAAAAGCAGATGGTACGGCATATAGCGCGATGGATTTGCGTGAAATTCAGGACTGGATTGTGCGTCCGCAATTACAGCGTGTACAAGGTGTTGCCGAGGTCAACAGTATTGGTGGTTTTAATAAAACCTACGTGGTTTCACCTGATTTAAACCGCATGCAACAGCTGAACCTGTCATTAGAACAATTACAGCAAGCGCTTACAGAAAATAATGAAAACCGTGGTGCAGGATTTATTGAGGAAAATGGTCAGCAGTTAACAGTTCGAGTGCCGGGAACCTTAAACACCATTTCAGATATTGAAAACACCATGATTGACAGCCCAAATGGCAGTCCAATTCGTGTGGGTGATATTGCACAAGTATCGATAGGGCATGATTTGCGAACAGGTGGTGCAACCTATAATGGGGAAGAAACTGTTTTAGGTATTGCCATGATGGCCATGGGACAAAATAGCCGAACTGTCTCGAAAGCTGTAGATGCCAAAATTAAAGACATTCAAGCCAGCTTACCCAAAGGGGTAAAAATTGAAACAGTGTATGACCGTACCACATTGGTGGAGAAAGCTATTAAAACCGTTCAAAAGAACTTGGTTGAAGGTGCAATTCTGGTCATCATCATTTTATTTATCTTTTTAGGTAATATCCGTGCCGCTTTAATTACTGCCTGCGTTATTCCACTTTCAATGTTATTTACCTTAACTGGCATGGCACAAAAGAATATCAGCGCGAACTTGATGAGCTTAGGTGCGCTGGATTTTGGGATTATTGTTGATGGTGCAGTGGTGATTGTTGAAAACTGTATACGACGTTTAGCTCATGCACAGCAAACGTTGAAACGTCCATTAACGCAAAATGAACGCTTTAAAGAAGTCTTTTTGGCTGCACGTCAGGCACGCCGTCCGCTGATATTTGGACAATTAATTATTTTAGTGGTGTATTTGCCAATTTTTGCTTTAAGCGGTGTAGAAGCAAAAATGTTCCATCCGATGGCATTAACTGTGGTATTGGCACTTGTGGCAGCGATTATTCTGTCTATTACATTTGTACCTCCTGCTGTAGCGCTTTGGGTAAAAGGTGAAATTAAAGAAACAGAAAGCCGTTGGATGACTTGGCTGAAAAAACAGTATCTTCGAATATTAAATACAGCTTTTCATTACAAGGCTGTGGTGATGACTTTTGCACTGTGTTTACTGCTCATTACTGGGCTTTTAAGCACCAAAATTGGCAGTGAGTTTGCACCACAGCTGAGTGAAGGTGATTTTGCAGTTCAACTGATGCGCTCACCAAGCACAGGCCTAGAAGAGTCATTAAGAATGCAGGAAAACGCTGAGAAACTGCTGTTGAAAAAATTTCCAGAGATTCAGGCTGTATTTGCTCGTACAGGTACGGCAGAAGTGGCAACCGATGTAATGCCTCCGAACATTTCCGATGGTTATATTATGCTTAAACCACGAAATGAATGGCCAAACCCTAAAGAAAGTGTGGATGAACTGCGTGGCCGTATGGTGGCTTATGTGGCTACAATTCCAGGTAATAACAGTGAGTTTTCCCAACCTATTGAACTGCGCTTTAATGAGTTGATCTCAGGTGTGCGTAGTGATGTGGGCGTTAAAATATTTGGCGATGATATGCAAGTGCTCAACACAGAAGCCACTAAAATCGCCAAAATTATGCAGCAAGTTGCGGGGAGTAGCGCCGTAAAAGTTGAACAAACCGCAGGATTACCTTTATTAAATATTGAAATAGATAAGGCTTTGGCTGCGCAATATGGTTTAAGTGTTAAATCTATACAGGATACTGTGGCAGCCAGTGTCGGTGGACAAAGTGTAGGGAAGATTTTAGAAGGTGATCGCCGTTTTGATTTTGTTATTCGTTTAAATGATCAAGATCGTAATGTAAGTACGATTTCACAACTACCGTTAAAGTTGCCAAATGGTGGCAGTATTGTACTCTCAAATGTTGCCACAGTCTCTAATGTAGATGGGATCAATCAAGTCAGCCGTGAGAATGGTAAACGCCGTATTGTAGTAACTGCCAATGTTGAAGGCCGTGATTTAGGTTCTTTTGTGGCGGATATGCAGACTCAGCTGAAACAATATGCATTACCAAGCGGTTATTGGATTGAATATGGCGGTCAATTTGAAAACCTTGCATCAGCCAAAGCAAGAATGCAAATTGTTATTCCTTTAGCACTACTAACCATCTTTATTTTATTAATGGCAGTATTTCATAATGTGAAAGAAAGCCTGCTGGTCTTTACTGGCGTACCCTTTGCCTTAACGGGCGGTGTACTGTTTCTTTGGTTTAGGGATATTCCACTTTCGATGTCGGCGGGTATTGGCTTTATTGCACTCTCAGGCGTTGCTGTGCTAAATGGTCTAGTCATGCTGACCTTTATTAAAGAGCTGAGGAACAAATATCCATTACATGAAGCCGTATGGCAGGGTGCTGTACTTCGATTACGCCCAGTACTCATGACCGCCTGCGTTGCCTCTTTAGGTTTTGTACCAATGGCTTTGGCAACAGGTACAGGTGCAGAAGTACAACGACCTTTAGCGACTGTGGTGATTGGCGGTATTCTTTCTTCCACCTTACTGACCTTGGTGCTATTGCCCGTGCTCTACCGCTGGCTGAATACAGCTCGATCTAAATAATCTAGACTAATCAATCAAGATTAAAACGATATTGCATTACCCCATACGATTCATTCATTAGACAGAATGGATCGTATGGACTCAGGATCCATCAATATTTAAAATCAGCAAATCAGCATAAGCCGATATTCACCTGCATTTTCAACAGGTGCGCGGTGCACACAAGGCAAAACTGGCTGTGTAGGATGATCCACCGCTAAACGCCAAAGATGACCATTGCCTAGATTTACAGGCACAGCATTTTCTTTGAGCTGATAATGTAAATCAAAAAAATATTCCGCTAAAAAATCATCAAATTCTGAGGTAGGGCCATCGTACAAATCTTTAAGTTGTTCTCGTATTTTAGGAATTAAGATTCTTTGTGTCACTTGATCATTTGGCACAATATCACTGGAAGCACCATAATATGTACATAAAAAGGTATCGGTAGCGATAGGTGATCGATCGACATGAAAGGAATAAACATCGGTTGAGATGAAATCGAATTCATCATCTCGTTCATAACATTTGAGCAAGTTCAACGAAGGTGATGCACCAAATTCTGTTAATTGTTGCAGATCATTTAAAATAACTTCTCTGGCTAAATGGCCTTGCGATGAAAGTGTTAACTTCATCAGATCATCTATAGAAATTTCGGTTATATTTTCAATCAGTTCGAGTTTTTCGACTATTTCTTTAAAGTCACCTTGTATGCTGCGTTGCCAGCAAAGCGCATTCATTTGACCTTCGAAATGACTATGAATCAATTCAGAAAATGTAGTGACTACACCAATTTGAGGATGCTGGGAAAAAGTATTGCTCATAATAGGGATCAATTTAAATCTGAGGCGAAGATACTGCGTACAAGGAAGTGCTAGAAGGATTAAGCAGTTTTATTTTATCTTAAACCATAAACTGCTATACAAAATTATTCGAGCATAGGCATTCATCGTTACGCTTTCTGTTTGGCTTTTTGGCGTAAGACATACAAATATAAGCTTTCTACTTTTTCACGTGCCCAAGGTGTAGTACGTAAGAATCGTAGTGATGATTTAACGCTTGGATCTATGCAAAAACATCTAATTTCAATTTTGCGGCTTAAGCCTTCAAAACCACCGTAGTAATCCAATAATTCATCCAAGATGTCAGCAAGTTTTTTGCCGTGTAAAGGGTCATTGGAGGTGCTCATATTAGATCAATCATATTTTGGGAGACCATTATTATAACCTGAGCGAGTTGAAAAAATGAGAGGGTTTGAATTTAAACATCAGGAACGTCAGATTCGCCAATTGATAAGATTCTGATTTCGGCATAACGTATATTATGTTCATTAGCGTACTCGGCATCGTGAATGATAATTTTACAGATTCACGATGTCGAGCTGTGGCAACGGATGCGTTGTGTAGGCCACAGTCTTGGATATGCTATTTAACATAATATATATTATACGAAATAGTATAATTAAGACTTTGATATTTAATATTTTTTAATTTATTGGTGCTTAAATCTTTCATCTGTGTAACAAACTTGATTTGTTGCTCTTACACATCAAACATATTTTGTGCCGCCAAGATCCTACGCAATACTGACAATATTATTTGTCCTGCTACAATCCTCAGACAAGAAAAAAGCCATAACAACGATTGCTATGGCTAATTCACATTAATTTCTATATTTAAATCAGCCTACTGTTTACCTGATTTTTGATTTATGAAGATTTAATTTCTTTACTGCTAAATGCTTTTGTTTTTTGCTCTATTTGATCCGGCTTTAAAAATGACGACGCAATAATCGCAATCACTGCAAAGCCTGAAATATAGGCAATAATTAAATTGGGGCTTCCATCACCAATACTCAACAATTTCGTCGCGATTAATGGAGCTAAACCACCACCTAGCACGCCTGCAAATTGAACTGAGATTGAAATACCGCTATAACGTATTTCTGCTGGAAATTGGCGTGAAAATAACTGTGACTGCGGCGCATACATCAAAGGAAAAACTACGCCAATACCAATCACAATGGCCGTCCAAACCAATACAGGATCCTTGGTATTTAACATTGCAAAAAATGGATAGCTGTATAAAGCCAGTACGCATAAACCAAATCTGAACATGTTTTTTTGCCCAACTTTATCAGACAAATGCCCAAAAATTGGCGTAATGACCATGATGACCGCAGCACCACAAATCGTTGCAAACAAAATGTCTTGTCTAGGAATATTTAGCTGTGTGGTTGTATAGGCTAAAGCAAATGTCGATGCTAAATAGAACCAAGCATTTTCAGCAGCTCGAGATAAAATAATCGTAATCAACTGCTTAGGATGATTTTTAAACACTTGTTTTGCTGGAACTTTAATTGTTTCGGTTTGAGTTTTAACTTTTTCAAAGTCTGGTGACTCAGGCACTTTCACTCGAATATACCAACCTACAGCCAGTAAAATAATGCTGGCTAAAAATGGCAGACGCCAACCCCAGCTAAATAGTGCTTCTTCAGGCAACATTGAGACTAAGCCTAAAGCTACCGAAGCGAGCAATAAACCACCACCTGTACTGGCTTGCGGTAAACTTCCCCAAAAGCCTTTTTTACCCGCTGGCGCATGCTCTACCGCCATGAGGACTGCTCCGCCCCATTCTCCACCCATGGCCATGCCCTGTATAAATCTTAAAATAATTAAACAGACCGTTGCCCAATAACCAATGGTTTCGAAAGTCGGTAACAACCCAATCATCACCGTTGGAATACCCATCAACATTAGTGTGACCAATAACATTGATTTACGACCAATTTTATCGCCGAAATGACCAAAAACAATTCCACCAAGTGGTCGACCAATAAAGCCAACAGCATAAGTGGCAAATGCTGCCAATACGCCAGTTAATGGATCAAGATTTGGAAAGAAAAGTCGATTGAAAATGAGTGCTGCGGCAGCACCATAGATAAAAAAGTCATACCATTCGATGGTTGTACCCACCATGCTGGAAATACCTGCTAAACGATGCGAAGACTTAGCTGGTGGAGCTGTGTTTCCCTGTACATTTTGCATTGTTATCTTCCTTATTCTGCAAGATATTTCTATGTTGCATTTTCACGATGCTTGATTTGTGTGATGATTTTCTTCATGAAAATCAATATTTTTAGATCTTATATATGTTTAATTTACGCTGAGTCACTTGTTCATATTGAATAAGAAATTGAATATGAATATTACCCAAGTGTTTGAACCGTGAATGTTTTTAAATTACTGATTAAATAGATATTTCCTCCATTATTTTATCTAAGGTCGGACTAGACTGTTGCCACTTTGGCTGTTTGTCTTTATCCACAATTAATGCGCGCACACCTTCGACAATATCGCCATGTTGAAACCAAACATCTTGCAAATGTCGTTCAATTTGCATGCATTGCTTTAGTGAAAGACTTCGACCTAAATGTTGGAGTTGCAAACTGATCCTTTTCGCGATTGGAGATCGTTGTTCCAAGGTATTGCGTATTTTTAACGCCCACGCTTGAGCATCATTATGCTGTTCATTTTCAAGACTATTTTCAATGGCATCAATGCTCTCAAAACCAAAATGCTTACGAATTAAATCTGCATTTTGACTAAGTTCACTTTCCGCTGGTCGAGTAATATATTTCGCAATCAATTGTTCAATATTTTCCTTGCTTAGTTGCTTGGAATTTCTTAATTCTTCTTCTAATTGAACAAGTTGCTCACTCGGAACATGGTAGTCAATCAAATCTAGATACAACGCATCGCTGGCACTGATTTGATCGCCTGTAGTTGCCATGTACACACCAATATCATCTAAACGTGATAAAAAGTGTGTCGCAGCCACATCTGGGAAAAATCCAATGGCAGTTTCAGGCATGGCAAATCTAGATTTTTCGCTGCTGATAAGCACATGACATGCTTGGGCCAAGCCAAATCCACCGCCAAGTACATAGCCATCAAGTATGACAATAATCGGTTTTTCATACGCACGAATGGTATTCAGCATTTCATACTCAGCTTGAAAATAAGCTTGATGATCTTCTTTACCATTCATATAACTATCATAGAGATAACGAATATCGCCACCTGCACAAAATGCTTTAGGACTATTTGAGCGAATAAGTACAGCATGAATATTAGTTTGATCAGCCCATAGTGCTAATTGCTGTTGAATCCCTTGGATCATATTCAAAGACAAGGCATTTAAACTTGCCACGCGATCTAAACTGATTTGTCCTAAATGTCCATGTTCTTCAATCATTAAGTTATTTGTACTCATATCCGTATCATCCTTTTTTATTTTTAATTGTCTTTAAAATTGGCTTGGCGCTTTTCAATAAATGCTTGCATGCCTTCTTTTTGGTCTTGAGTTGCAAAAATCGAATGGAATGTTCTGCGTTCAAAACGCAAACCTTCTTGCAAACTGACTTCAAATGCACGGTTAATTGACTCTTTGATCATCATGGTTGCGACTACAGATTTTTCGGCTATTTTTTCAGCAGCTTTTAAGGTCTTTTCGACCAACGCCTCTTTAGGAAAGACTTGAGCAACTAAACCACTCTGCTCTGCTTCTGCTGCGCCCATTTGTCTCGCAGTCAGACACATTTCCATTGCTTTGGCCTTACCAATAGCAAGCGTTAAGCGCTGTGTCCCACCTATCCCTGGGATTACTCCCAAAGTCACTTCTGGTAAACCGAATTTTGCATTATCGGCACAGTAAATAAAGTCGCACATGAGTGCTAACTCACAGCCTCCACCTAACGCATAACCACTGACAGCTGCGATTAGAGGTTTACGGCGCTGAGCAATTCGATCTGCCAGATGAAAAAAATCATCCAAATAAATATTTGGAAAACTCAGTTCAGCCATTTCTTTAATATCTGCACCAGCGGCAAAGGCTTTTTCTGAACCTGTAATAACCATACAACCGATGGTTGGATCTCGATCTAAATCATCCAAGGCTAAATTAAGGTCTTTAATTAATGTGCTATTCAACGCATTTAAGGCCTGAGGACGATTTAAAGTAATGAGTCCTACACCATTGTTCTTTTCAAGCAGAATCGTTTCAAATTGCATGTGAGATCCCTATATATGTTCAATATTTATAAGTAGGCTTCGTCTGAAGCCTTGTCGTTTTAAATGTCTTAAAGACAACGTTATAAGCTGCGGGCAATCACTAAACGTTGGATATCACTTGTGCCTTCATAGATTTGGCAAATACGTGCATCACGATATATACGCTCTATCGGGAAATCTTTGAGATAGCCATAACCACCAAAGACTTGTAATGCTGCGGAGCAAACACGCTCAGCCATTTCAGATGAAAAAAGCTTGGCCATAGACGCTTCATTTAAGCAAGGTTGTCCTGCTTCTTTTAAACGTGCCGTGTGATAGACCAATTGGCGTGCGGCCTCTATTTCTGTTGCCATACTTGCCAATCGAAACGCAACTGCCTGATGTTCAAAAATTGGTTTACCAAAAGTAATACGCTCTTTGGCATATCGGGTTGCTTCTTCTAATGCTGCACGTGCAAGACCAACTGCTTGCGCCGCTATACCAATACGACCGCCTTCTAGATTTGATAAGGCGATTTTCAAACCTTCACCTTCTTTTCCTAACATCAGGCTTTCATGCACACGCACGTCTGTGAGTGCGATTTGACAGGTATCGGAAGCATGTAATCCAAGCTTTTCTTCAGTACGAATCACTTCATAACCAGGTGTTTCTCTTGGGACAATAAAAGCACTCATGCCTTTTTTCCCTGCACTTGGGTCAGTCACAGCAAAGACAATAATGACCCCTGCATTATGTCCCGAGGTAATAAACTGCTTAGCACCATTAATCACCCATTCATTGCCATCTTTTACTGCACGAGTTTTAATGGCAGCAGCATCTGAACCCGTATGTGGCTCAGTTAATGCAAATGCACCGATCATTTTGCCTTGTGCTAAAGGCACTAAATATTTCTGCTTTTGTTCTTCTGTGCCAAATTTAGCAATAGGAACACAGCCTACCGAGTTATGTACACTCATAATGGTTGAGGTTGCCCCATCGGCCGCGGCAATCTCTTCTAAAGCCATAACATAGGCAAGATTACCTGTATCTGAACCACCCCATTCATCTGATACCAGCATGCCCAATAAACCCAGTTCACCCATCTGTGCTAAAGCCGCTTTGGGAAAGGTACCGTGTTTATCCCATTCGGCCGCTTGAGGTTTAATTTGTTCCTGTGCGAAACTGCGTGCCATGTCCTGAATTAATAATTGTTCTTCGGTAAATTGCATCTTATCTTCCTGTACATCAATCAATTGCTTTCATCCAGTTTGAAAATGACTAGAACTGAATGAAAGCTTGATTTTGATCATGATTGTTCGGCATTCATTTAGGGTTAATCGTTACGTCATTTAACTTGCATGCTGCGTGGATTGTTTCGCAATCTCTTGATTTCGCAATAAGAAACGCTGAATTTTTCCACTTGGGGTTTTCGGCAGTTCTTGAACAAACTCCACCAATCGTGGATAAGCATGTGCAGATAGGCGCTTTTTCACAAATTGCCCTAGCTGCTCTGCTAATTCTTCTGACGCTGTGACATGCTCAGCTAAAATTACAAAAGCTTTTACGATTTCTGTCCGATCCGGATCAGGTACACCAATGACCGCAGCTTCAATCACTGCATCATGCTCAAGTAAAGCGCTTTCTACATCGAATGGCCCGATACGATAACCTGATGTTGTAATCACATCATCATTACGACCAACGAAGCTCATACTGCCATCTGCGTGTAATTCTGCGGTATCACCAGTGAGGTAATAATGCTTTACAAAGGGTGACTTACGACTTTCTTTATATCCACCAAACCACATCATCGGTGATTGACTAATATCGACGGCAAGCACTCCCGGCGTTCCTGCAGCTAGCTCTTGCCCTTGTTCATCAACAACCGCCACGCGATATCCTGGACTGGCATAACCTGCGACACCTGCGCGAATATCATGTTGTAAACCATGGTGATTACACACCACCATACCGACTTCAGTCTGCCCATAATGGTCAAAGATCGGTGCATCTAGGACTTGTTTAAACCAGCGGAACACTTCAGGGTTAAGCGGCTCTCCAGCACTACTGACCACACGAAATTTGCCTTTAAGTTTTGCCATTTGTTCAGGATCAGCCGCCATCATCATTCGATATGCTGTCGGTGCACCTGCAAGGTTTGTTACTTTGTAGTCATCTACGATCTGACACAAACTATCAATGCTAAAACCACCTTCGTAAAAGAGTGTTGCATGTCCAAGTAAAAGTGGCCCAGTAATTCCGTAATACAAACCATAAGCCCAACCCGGATCGGCAATATTCCAAAACGAATCATCTTCACGTAGCCCTACCGCATTTTTCATATATTGACCAAAAGCGATCAAAGCTTTAAGCGGGACTTCTAAGGGCTTTGCAGGACCTGTAGTACCTGAAGTAAACATCAAAAGAAATGGATCATTGATGCTCTGTAGGACAATTTCACAATCTGTAGACTGTGCGTTTACTTCATCCCAAAAGTTTAAATCTCCCTGTTGAATCCCTTGACCCGCTAGATCTGCAACAGTAACGATTTGGGGACAATGTGCAACTTCATCTAATTTACTGCGATTACCAACATCGCTAATCACCAATTTGCTTTGTGCAAGGTGTAAACGATGTTCAATGGCTTTGGGGCCAAAGGCGGTAAACAGCGGTTGATATACAGCACCTATTCGCCAAGCCCCTAAAATCACCACAAGTAATTCAACTGTACGAGGTAATAAACCCGATACACGATCACCTTTTTGCACACCCTGTGACTTTAAAAAATTGGCAAATTGGCTCGACCACTGTTGTAGCTCTGCAAAGGTATATTGTTCTTTCCGCCCATCTTTACCTTGCCAATACAGTGCGACCTTATCTTGATCAATCGCATAACGGTCACAGCATTCATAGCATGCATTTAATTGCTCTAAAGAGCCTGATAACATTTCTTTGGCAGCATGATTTAAGTCAAATGCCTTAGCAACATCTTGATAATTCGACATCTTCTCTACCTCAGTCTCAATTTATTGTTATTCCGACACGAGTGTTTGTATTGTTAGCCATACCTAGGCCTGATTGGTGTTCAATGCGATTATTCAGCATCCTTAGGTAAATATTGCTGCACGATGCTTGAAAAATCTAAGTGAGCATTACCTTGTAAACACAGCTGTTGATACATTTGCTGAACCAGTCCGCCTAAAATAATCGGCTGTTTGACTTGTCCTGCGGCTTCTACAGCCAGCCCTAAATCTTTCAACATCAACTGCGTTGCAAAACCATCAGTATAGCCACGTCCCGCAGGTGCATTTGCTGAGATACCCGGCCATGGATTACATACATCCGAACTCCAGCAACGTCCACTCGAACTATTCACCACACCCGCTAAGGCTTGAGGATCAATTCCCAGACGCGCACCGAGTGCCATACCTTCAGCAACGGCTGCCATGGAAATACCAAGAATCAAGTTATTGCAAATTTTCGCAATTTGACCTGCACCCACATCACCACAATGCACAATGTTTTTACCCATGTGGCCCAATACCGCTTTGGTTTTTTCAAAGGTTTGATCATCCGAACCGACCATAAAGGTTAATGTACCTGCCTGAGCACCAATAGTTCCGCCTGAAACAGGTGCATCACAGATTTTTATCTGATGTGCAGCACCCGCCTCGGCTATATCCTTAATGGTTTGCGGATCAATGGTACTGCTATCGATACATAAGCTTCCTGCTTTCATTACCGCCAATACACCATTTTCTCCCAAGTACACCTCTTTGACATGCTTGGCAGCAGGCAACATGCTAATCACGACATCTGCTTGTTTCGCGGCATCTTGTGGGCTTTGGCAAACGATGCCACCTGCTTCAGTAAAATGCTGAATCGCAATTTCGCTTAAGTCGAAACCGTAAACCGTAAAACCTGCTTTGAGTAGGTTTTGGGCCATTTTTCCGCCCATGTTTCCTAAACCGATAAAGGCAATATTCATCCTTGAACTCCTAAATTAACGTAGGTTAATGGTGGTATTCACTTCACCTTTTTCTTGTGTATCTTCAAACCAACGACTGGTGATGGTTTTGGTTTGTGTATAGAACTGAACTGCTTGCTTACCATATGGACCTAAGTCACCCAGTTTTGAACCACGCGATCCTGTAAAGCTAAAGAAAGGAACTGGTACAGGAATTGGAATATTGATACCCACTTGACCAATATCGATATCGCTTTGGAATGTACGAGCGACTGCACCGCTTTGTGTAAATAGTCCAACACCGTTGCCAAATGGATTGGCATTAATCAATTCAATCGCCTGCTCTAGAGTATCGACATGAATAATGGCTAACACGGGCCCAAAGATCTCTTCGGTATAGATGCGCATATCAGTTGAAACTTGATTAAAAATCGTTGCTCCGACAAAGTTTCCTTGCTCATAGCCAATGACTTGAACATCACGACCATCCAGCAGCAACTCTGCACCTTGCTCTACACCGCTTTGAATTAAATCCAGTACACGTGCTTTTGCACGAGGTGAAATGACTGGGCCAATATCGGTATTCGGCTCATGCCCTGCATTGACCTTCAGCGTTTTGGCTTTTTCAACCAGTTCATTAACCCATTCTTTACTTTCACCAACCATGACAGCAACAGACAAAGCCATACAACGCTGACCTGCCGCACCGAATGCTGCACCAACGAGGGCATTTAAAGTTTGTTCTTTATTGGCATCTGGCATTACCACCACATGGTTTTTAGCTCCCATCATCGACTGCACACGTTTTCCATGCTGTCCTGCAAGGTTATATACATGTGTACCAACGGCTGTAGAGCCTACAAATGAAATGGCCTTAATAGCTTGATGTGTGCATAAACGATCAACGACGTCTTTACCACCATGCACTACGTTTAATACACCTGCTGGAATACCAGCTTCAATTGCAAGTTCGACAAGCATCATGGTCGATAATGGATCTTGTTCAGATGGCTTTAAGACAAAGGTATTTCCACTGACAATCGCCATTGGGAACATCCAGAGTGGAATCATCGCAGGAAAGTTAAATGGCGTAATTCCTGCACAGACACCCAGAGGTTGTTGCAAGGTATAGGTATCCACACCACGTGCAACACCTTCTATATATTCGCCCATTTGAAGTGTGCCAACCGAACACGCATGCTCAACGACTTCTAAACCACGTTGAATATCACCTTCAGCATCTGCAAGCGTCTTTCCTTGCTCAGCCGTCAGTACACGGGCAATCTCTTTCATATTGCTACGGATGAGATCTTGTAGCTTCAGCATAATGCGCATACGTGCTTGAACAGGCGTTAAGCGCCAAGTTTTAAACGCCTCTTGCGCTGAAGCAATCGCTGCATCCACTTCTTCCATAGTCGCCATTGGAACACGACCCAAAACCTCTTGAGTTGCAGGATTTAGAATGTCTTGCCACTCTGTAGTGTTTGACTCTACAAATTTACCGTTAATTAATAATTTAGCCGTCGCTGACTGAATATTTGACATTGTGTTCATGACCTCTCCATAGGCACTTATTGTTTTGTACTGACTTAGAAAATATCCAAAAGCCTTATATTTATATTTTCCAATTCACTTCAAACTAGCAAAGAAAATTTTGACTACCAATAGAGATTCACGCACGATTGATGTGCAAATATGCACAGGGATGACAATAACAATGAAAGTAGACTGGGATCATTTACAGTATTTTTTGGTTTTGGCTCGTGCGAAAACCTTAACCAATACTGCACGAATTATTGGTGTGGAGCATAGTACGGTTTCTCGACGTATACATGCGCTAGAACTGGCTTTAGGCACGCCATTATTTAAACGTGAAGCCACAGGTTATGAGCTTACCTTAGAAGGTTTGGCACTGGTTCCTCGAGTTGAACAAATGGAACAGGCTTTTTTACAAATCGAAAAACCTAACCAACCTATGCAAGGTCGTGTGCGAATTGGCACACCCGAAGGATTTGGAACAGCATTTTTGACACAGCTCTTGGCAGAATTGTCCAAAAAATATCCATTGCTGACAATCGACCTTATTCCTGTGCCGAAAATGATCAAGCTTTCATATCGTGAAGCAGATATTGTTATTTCCATTGATCGACCGAAATCAGGCCCCTATATCATTACTCGACTGGCAGACTATTGTTTAAAGATTTATGGCAGTAAGGAATACTTAAAAAACACGCAACCCATTCATACCTTAGAAGATTTAAAATCACACACTTTTGTGAACTATATAGATGATTTGGTCTATAGCCCTGAACTGTATTGTTTAGAGCGCTTACCTATTCAGCTCAATGCCAACTTTAGAAGTAGTAGTATTTTGGCACAACAAATTGCCGTGAGTGCGGGTGCAGGATTGGCAATATTGCCCAAGTTTTTGGCCGAGGAAAAACCCGAATTAGAACAGGTCTTGGCGCAAGATGTTCGTTTTGTACATACCTTTTGGATGCTAACCTTAGTCGATTTACAACATGAGCCACGCATTAAATTGGTTTGGGACTTTTTGAGAAAAAGAACCGACCAATATCATAGTTTATTAATGGATTAAGTCAGGATGGCTGCTTCCAAACTATAACTGTTATAGAAATTTAGATGAATGTTGTATCTATGCTTTCAAGCGATATACCCCAATAATCACCTATAACCATTAGGGATTTAGAGTACATCTTATGAGCAATCAAGAGCCTAAAAAACCGCAAAAATATGCAGACAGTGAAATTTCAGATAAGGCCTTTAAACGTGCCATTATTTGGTTCTCGATCTATGTGCTTTTATTCTGTATTGGTGTAGCGTTTGTCGTTGGTGCAGATAATTCTTATCTACCTTAAGCGATAATCTATTCGCTTATTGCAACTCGCTATTGCATGTATATCTTACATTTCATGTTTGCTCATGATCAGTTCATAATGAATTGATCATCAGACCAAATAATTTGGTTTAAATTTGAATTTAAAAAAAGCTTGTAAGTCTAGATTTACAAGCTTTTTGCATTTTTAAAGTGATCAATTCACAGCTATAAACTTAATTAGTCATCTTTATCGCTTATGCAGGACTTTGCTTTTTAACTTGGTGCTGTAGATGCGTTTGAATATATTCACCGTAGACCGACATTTTTTCAAAGATGTGTTCTGAATAAAACATGTCTTCTACCAAGACTTGCGCACGGTCAAACTCATATAAACCTAATCGTTGTAAAATTTTCGCATTGATAAACGAAAATTTTTGGCATAAATCGATATATTGCTGATCTTTGTCTTTAAATAGCAGCTTTAACATATTGATTTTATTTAGATCAAAGTCAATCGGTTCAGCTTTATCCGCCAATACATGGATTTCAACATCTAAAAATTCAGCGAGCTGTTTTAATTTTTCTAAGTCGATATCTAGATGTGTAATACAAATGATTTTGGAAACTTTCGGATTACATAAGTTATTGATCAAACTAAAATAGAAGTATTCTGCTGGCGATAGTTGTTCATTATGTAGCTCAATGTAGACATTGAATCCCGATAAAACATCATCAACTTTAAATGCGCTAAGTTTAGCCTCAGCATGATAATAACGATTCAATATCGCAATATTTTCAGGGCTTTGCGGTGCAGCGTAGATCACCTTCTGATTCAAATTCGCTAAGATAAAGGGTGCAAATAAAAAAGCCGCATTTTCAGCCTTGGCATTCATATGCTCCTGACAAATACTGACATAGCCCACTTGCTGTACTTGACGCAAAATTCGACTGCGCAAAAGTACCGCTTCTAAATTAGTATGCTGTTGTTGCAACAGATGCAGCGTTGAATCTGTCAATGGAACATCCACCAGTAAATGTTGTAACAGTTCTAATTCACTGGCTTTAAACATATTCAACTCCCTAACTTCCATACCATTTGACGCCACAAGTGTTGTGGTCAATGCACCTTATAAAAAATTCAAGCTTAAAACTAGATACAGTGAATTTGAAAAAACATATAACAGTACAGACTCATCTGTTATAAAAATATAATGCACAATTAATTTTACTGATATATTTATAACAGAATTTTGTCTAGTTGATGACTATGTATAAATCGGAACAGCTTGCTCAGCACCTACGTCAACTGATTGAAAATGGCACTTTAAAAGCGCACGAAAAGCTCCCGTCTTTGCGTGAACAAGTGCAGTTGTCCGGCTTTAGTTTAATCACAGTCATGAATGCTTATCAGGAGTTAGAATCGCGTGGCTTAATCTATGCACGTGAGAAATCTGGCTACTATGTGGCGCAAGGCTTAGTCGAAATAGAGGCTGAACAAACTCAAATCGTGTCCTTAAACACACCGGTTGAAATTAACTCACTAGTATTTAAGTATTTAAAATCAATACAAGATGAAAAAATCATTCCCTTGGGATCAGCTTTTCCAGCTCAAGACATTGTTTTTTCTAAAAAGTTAACCCAAATCATGGGGCAAATTTCCCGAAATTCCAAAAGTTACGATGCCATTGATAATCTTCCACCTGGTAATTTAGCCCTACGTAAGTTAATTGCACAGCGCTATTGCATGCAAGGCATTGCCACAGATCCAGAGGATATTGTGATTACCTCAGGCTGTATGGATGCACTGAATCTTTCCTTACAGGCAATAGCTTCACCGGGTGACTATATTGTGTTACAGCAAAATATTTTCTATGGCGCCTTGCAAGCTGCAGAGCGCTTAGGCCTTAAAGTGGTGACCTTACCTGAACATCCACAAGACGGTTTTGATTTAACCGCGTTTGAACATATTTTAAAAACTTATCCCGTCAAGATCTGTTGGTTGATGCTGAATTCACATAATCCTGTGGGCTTCACAGTGAGTGATGAAATCAAGCAAAAAATTGCCGTGCTCTTACACCAATATCATGTGCATTTAATTGAGGACGATGTGTATGAAGAAATGCATTATGCGTCCAAGAAACCTGTTTCAATGAAATACTTTGATCAAAATAATATGGTCTTACATTGCTCTTCTTTTTCTAAAACGTTGGGCGCTGCATTTCGGGTCGGTTGGGTGCACGCCGGTAAATACTCTCAAGCGATTCAACACTTACAACTCATGAGTACTATTTCCGTCAATACCTTATTGCAAAATGCCTTGGTGGAATTTATTTCAAATTATCATTATGAAAAACATTTACGGGTCCTAAGAAAAAGTCTACAGCAACACAAATTACAGTTTTACCGTTATTTGGAAAGCCGCCTGCCGACTGGATGTAAATTACAATATCATCCAAGTGGTTATTTTCTTTGGTTAAAATTACCGGAGAATGTTGAAAGTATGGCAGTCTATGAAGCCTTAATTCAACAGCAGATTAGCGTTGCACCAGGCCGTTTATTTAATGTAGCGGAAGCGAAAACTCAATATATCCGTTTAAATTGCTCCTTTGCATGGAAGGAAGAGATTCAACAGGCTTTAGATGCCCTCCTTAGTACAATCTCTGCACTTTCCTCAGATCAGACGAATATTTGACAATTTTTATTGTCATTATTATGCTCAAAGTAATATTGTTCAAATACATACAATTGTTGTTGAGATAACAATGAATTCATTCAATATTTACCAAAATTCAAAAAACAAATAGGTTCGTTCATGGAAGATCAAAAACACAGTCAACGCATACATGCCTTTAGTTCCGATGTACTCACAGATCTAGATGCTGTGGGGATTGCACAGCTCATCAAATCTAAAGAAGCCTCTGTACAGGAAATAACACAAGCGGCCATTGCACGTGCGGAACAAGTGAACCCGCATCTAAATGCCATTGAATTGGACTGTTTTCAACGTGCTTTAGAGAAAAATCAATATGTTGAACATGGTCTATTTGCGGGCGTCCCTTTTTTCTTTAAAGATAATCTAGATTATCAAGGCTTACCCTCACGCCATGGTTCAAAGGCCATCGGTTCAAAACCAGCCGATCGTAATCCTCAAATTAGCCAACAAATCTTAGATCAAGGTTTTGTCGTATTAGGGAAATCCAAGCTCCCTGAATTTGGTCTAAATGCCAGCACCGAATATAAAGATGGATCAGCCACCTATAACCCGTGGCATTTAAGTTATTCCTGCGGTGCATCTTCAGGCGGTTCCGCAGCTCTCGTTGCAGCCGGTGTAGTGCCGATTGCCCATGCCAATGATGGCGGTGGTTCAATTCGTATCCCTGCTGCATGCTGCGGTTTGATTGGATTAAAGCCTAGCCGTGGCCGTACTTATGACAGTGAAGCAGCAGGCTCTCTTCCGATTAATATCATCAGTGAAGGTGTTTTAACCCGTAGCATACGAGATACAGCGCATTTTTATGCAGGAATGGAGTCAAGTTATTACAATAAAAAACTGCCACGAATAGGCATGATTTATGGCCCTTCTAAACGTCGACTACGCATCGGTTTAGTCCCGCAATCGATTACAGGGCAAATAGATAGCGAAACAACTACAACCTTAATGCATAGCGCAGCACTCTTGGAAAAATTAGGCCATCATGTTGAAGAACTACAGTTACCTTTTTCCTTAAGCTTTGTTGAAGATTTCAGTGAATATTGGGGGATGTTGTCCTTTTTACTGAGTACCTTTGGCAAGAAAATGTTTGGCGCTGACTTTAATCCCAAAGAGTTAGATCACTTAACCGTTGGTTTATCGAAGTTGTATAAAAAGAACTTTTATAAAACCCCGCTGTTTCTGTATCGATTAAAGAAAATGCAGCAACAATATCGTGAAATCTTTAAGCATTATGACGTTTTGCTATCGCCTGTACTTGCACATACCACACCGAAAATCGGCTATTTATCACCTCAATTACCGTTTGACCAGTTATTTGAACGTATACAGAACTATGTGACTTTTACCCCCATCCAAAATGTTGTTGGTGCGCCAGGTATGTCGATTCCTATGGGAGAAACCCAAAACGACGGACTACCGATCAGTATGCAAATATCAGCCGATGTCGGTGATGAAAAAACCTTGATCGAACTGGCGTATGAAATTGAAGAAGCTCAGCCATGGCGACGTATTCAGGATATGCCTCGAACTGCTTAACAGCCCAATCAAAGGTTTAAAAAAGGGAGCTGATTGGCTCCCTTTTTTATTTTCAAATCCGCAGCATAAGGCTTTGCAAGGGATAACTGTATTTGAATACAAGATACTTAATTAAAATGATACGTTAGTCCTGCATATACCGCCCGACCTTCAGCCGGTGTTAAACGAGCAGGATCTTTGCCGGCATCGTTATAGCCCGGTGTCACGGTAGATGCATATTTTTTATTGGCCATATTTCTGAAATCCAACCAAGCCAAATACTGTTTTTGTGGTTGCATATAGCCGAACGATGCTCCCCAAATTTGCCAATCTTTTGCGTAGAAACTATTGGCATAGTCGGTTGCGACCTTTGCGGCATAAAGTGTATTCACCGCAGCATAAAAGCCTAAAGGATGTTCGTATTTCAGTTCAGCCTGATAGATGTGTTTTGGTATACCTGCCAGCTCATTTTTTCCAAATACCGCATCATTTTTATAGTGAAAATCATTCAAGGTATAGGCTTGTTTTAGTTGAACCTGTCCATATACATCATTTTGCCAAAGTGAACTGTTTAAACCGACTTCAATCCCTTGATGGATGGTGTCTGAAGCATTCGATTCGTAAATTATCGGATTAGGCTCTGGTTGGATTTCAACAGCCAACAGTTCATTTTTAACCTGTGAATAGTAATATGCAATATTCCACTCACCCAGTGCATGTTGACCACGCCCACCTAGTTCAAGAGTATTCGCTGTCTGACTATTCAAATGAATCGGAGCATTTTGGCGTCCCGTCGCTGCGCCACTTTCATCGGGGAACTTTTGATCCGAACCCCAAATTAAAGCCCAAGGATGTGGTGCTTCTAAGCTTCGACTGACATTGGCAAAGAGCTGTGTTTCAGGTTGGATTTGATATCGAAAACCTAGCGATGGCAGGACATTCCATTCACGAATATTTTCTTTATGACTTTGCACAGGCCATGTCACTTCACTTTCACGATGGGTGTACGCCAATGCAACTCGACTATCGAGCCAAAACTGTGGGTGTAGTGCCAAGGCGTTGGCATAATATAAAACATAGTCACCGCCTTGATAGGTATAATGCCGCGTTTCTGTACCCGCAGCATAGGCGCCTTGCGCAACACGTAAGCGTTCAATGACCTGACCATCTGGCAAATGTGTGGTACTACGAAAACCTAAGGTGTTCTGACTTTCACGCCCCCATAGCGTTCGGTCAAATTGGTAGTTAAATAAGGTGCTGATATCATCATAGTCAACATCGGTACTATACAAACCTTCTTGCAAATCCATCGGATAATGATGATAGGCCAGACCCAACTGTAAACGATCGCCCGAGTCCAAAGTCATATTGGTTTTATTCGCCAACCAAAGACTTCCCGGCTGCGGACGATTATTATTCAGCGAGATATTTTGGGCTACTGCTTGTTTTGGATTTTGTTCAATCTGTTGTTGGGTTAGACGTCCCGGCGTTTGGTGTTCAGTCTCTCGGTAACGGAGATAAAAACGTGTATCAAGGTTAGGGTTTATTTTATATCCCACATTGGCCGATAAACCTTTGCTCTGGCTTGAAGCATGATCTTGAAAACCGTCATCATCACTTTGCGTTAAGGAAAGATAATAGTCTAAGTCGCCAATTTGTTGTCCTGAATTGATTTCACTTTTTTGATAACCGTGGCTGCCCATTTCATGATGCACTGACAGTTTTGCTGCATTTTTTCCTGTTGGGCTTGCATAGTTAATTAGACCACCCAAGCTTAATGCGCCACGTGTTAAACCATTCGCCCCTCGTAAAACCTTTATATGCTCTACCCACAGCGGCTCAAGCAGTTCATAAGGTGTTCCTCCTGGCCCTGTAAATGGCAAATCATCTAAGGTTACATACAACCCTGAAGCATGCGCCCCCGGTGCGCGATTGATCCCCGAGCCACGTATCGACAGTTTTACCCCTTCATTTCCTGAAGATGCTGCGTAAATCCCCGGTTGATTTTTAAATAAATCAGCATTTGTTCGCTTGGGTATATCTTGAATGTCTGCTGCAACGATCGCATTGGTTGCACCATTTACTTTGGTTAGTGCTTTTTTTATTTGTTCATCCATTGAACTTTGTTCAACGTTGATGATAATTTCAGGTAATATAGCTAAATACCAAATAAATCATTACAGTAATCTTTAAATAATTTATCAATATCTTTAACTCTAAACTTAGTTCGAATCGCCTTGACTCGTGACCACATATTTTCTATTGGATTTAAATCTGGAC